>DASRMZ010000177.1:0-17206 GCA_035647675.1 Thermoclostridium sp.
GAGTAAATGTGTCTAAGAGGGAAGAAAGAGATTATCTTTATTTAATCTGGAAAGAACCTAATACAAGAAGGAATTATGTTGTGGGACAATTGTCAAAAAATAGTCAGTTTGAATTCTCTTATGGATTTGAAATTAATGATGCAATTGAAAAGGGGTTTGAACTATTAATATCTTTTGAAGATGTAAAAAAGGTTTATAAAAGTGACACTTTATTTCCGACCTTTTCAAGCAGATTACCTGACCGTAAAAGAAGAGGTATTGAAAAAATTCTTGCTAAGTATGGCTTGAACGAATTTAATGAATATAAACTGTTAAAAAGAAGTGGTGCAAGATTACCGATTGATAATTTGGAATTTATTGATCCGCTTTTTCCAGAGGATGGGGATGAAGTAGAAAGAAATTTTCATATTGCTGGAATTAGACACTATATTGGATGTGATGGAGAAGACTGTAAAAAGGCTATTAACTTAAATGTTGGGGACGGATTAAAACTAGTGCCAGAGCCTACAAATAAATTTGATAAATATGCCATAAAAGTTTTAGATGTGCAAGATAATCATGTAGGTTATTTGCCTAGATATTACAGTGAAAGCCTTATAAATTATCTTAAGGATGGAAGAAAATATAGATGTACAGTAATTGAAGTTAATAAAGACTTAAAATGCAATGAATGTGTAAAGGTAAAACTAGAAATAGGAAGTAGTCTAATCCAACTGAATAAAATTAGTTAGAGACAAAAGAACTCTCAGGGAACTGAGGGTTTTTTGTGTCTGCGAGGGTGAAGGTGGGGGATGAATTGTCTTCACAGTCTTCCAAAGATGCTATTTTTGTAGTATTGCACAAAAAACCACGCAAAACATTAACAATTTATATAAATTTACTATTTACATTTGCGACAATCCTTGTTAAAATATTAACAAAGGTATAAGTTTAGAAATGACATTTAGCAAGAGCTTATATTTTTTAACAAACATCGTTAAATAATTAACAAACAATGTTTGTGGATAATGAATAATTAAATAAATCTGTATAATCAAGCAAGGAGGAGAGATTAGCATGGATAATAACAACAACAGAGAACCTATTGATAAGGTAGAAAAGCTAAAAACAGCATTAGCAAAGCTCAGAGAAGCCCAGAAGATTTTTGCCACATACTCGCAGGAGCAGGTGGACAAAATTTTTCTGGCAGCCGCAACAGCTGCTAATAAACAAAGGATTTCTCTTGCTAGAATGGCAGTTGAAGAAACAGGAATGGGTGTTGTAGAAGATAAGGTTATAAAAAACCATTATGCTGCAGAGTACATTTACAACGCATATAAAGAGGTAAAAACATGCGGAGTAATTGAAGAGGATAAGGCATACGGAATTAAAAAAATTGCAGAGCCAATAGGTGTTATTGCGGCTGTAATTCCTACCACCAACCCCACATCAACAGCCATATTTAAAACACTTATTGCTTTAAAGACAAGAAATGGTATTATATTAAGCCCTCACCCAAGGGCAAAGAAGTGTACTATTGAAGCTGCGAAAATAGTATTGAAGGCAGCCGTCGAAGCTGGTGCACCAGAGGGAATCATTGATTGGATTGATGTACCTTCTTTGGAACTGACTAATGTTGTAATGAAGACATCGGATCTAATCCTTGCTACAGGTGGTCCCGGAATGGTTACTTCTGCTTATTCAAGTGGTAAACCTGCCATTGGAGTAGGTCCTGGAAATACTCCTGCTATAATTGATGAATCAGCCGACATTCTTCTTGCCGTTAACTCAATTATACATTCAAAAACCTTCGATAACGGTATGATATGTGCTTCAGAGCAATCGGTTATCGTACATGATAAAATATACAAAGAGGTTAAGGAAGAGTTTCGCAAGAGAGGGTGCCATTTCCTAAATAAAACAGACATTGATAAGGTACGCAAAACCATAATTATTAATGGTGCGTTAAATGCAAAAATAGTTGGTCAATCTGCTTTTAGGATAGCAGAACTTTCAGGTGTTACCGTTCCCGAAAACACAAAAATATTGATTGGTGAGGTAGAAAGTGTTGAGCTGTCAGAAGAATTTGCATATGAAAAGCTATCACCGGTTCTAGCAATGTACAAAGCAAAGAGCTTTAGTGAAGCGGTAGACAAAGCTGAGCACTTAATTGCAGATGGTGGATATGGACATACAGCATCTGTTTATCTTGATCCTCTAACCGAGCAAGCTAAATATGACGAGTTTACAGATAGGATGAAAACATGCAGAATTCTATTAAACACTCCTTCATCTCATGGTGGTATTGGTGATTTGTACAACTTTAAATTGACTCCGTCCTTGACCCTTGGTTGTGGTTCATGGGGTGGAAACAGCGTATCGGATAATGTTGGAGTAAAACATTTAGTAAACATTAAAACCGTAGCTGAGAGGAGAGAAAATATGCTTTGGTTTAGAGCACCTCAAAAGGTATATATTAAAAAAGGTTGTCTACCTGTTGCTCTTGATGAGCTAAAAAGCGTTATAGGAAAGAAAAAAGTATTTATTGTATCTGACCAATTCCTTTATAATAATGGGTATACAAAGCCTGTCACCGATAAGTTGGATGAGATGGGTATTATGCACACAACATTTTATGATGTGGCACCAGATCCTACATTAGGCTGTGCAAAAGAGGGTGCTAAGCAAATGAGAGCATTTGAGCCCGATTGTATAATTGCTGTTGGTGGCGGATCGGCTATGGATGCTGCTAAAATCATGTGGGTAATGTACGAGCACCCTGAAGCTGATTTTATGGATATGGCAATGCGCTTTGTAGATATAAGAAAACGTGTTTATACATTCCCAAAGATGGGTGAAAAAGCATACTTTATAGCTGTGCCAACCACTGCAGGAACGGGAAGTGAAGTTACTCCTTTTGCTGTAATTACCGATGAAATGACGGGGGTTAAATATCCTCTAGCTGATTATGAGCTAATGCCGCACATGGCTATTGTTGATGCAGATATGATGATGAATGCACCTAAGGGATTAACCTCTGCATCGGGCATAGACGCTGTAACACATGCTATTGAAGCCTATGCATCTGTAATGGCTACAGACTATACTGATAGTCTTGCATTGGGTTCACTAAAAATAATATTTGAATATTTGCCAAGAGCGTATGATAATGGTCCCAATGACCCAATCGCGAGAGAGAAAATGGCTAACGCAGCTACTATGGCAGGCATGGCATTTGCAAATGCATTTTTGGGTATATGTCACTCAATGGCTCACAAATTGGGAGCTTTTCACAACCTACCCCATGGTATAGCCAATGCATTGTTGATAAATGAAGTAATTAAGTTTAACGGGGTAGAAACACCCACAAAAATGGGAACCTTCTCACAATATGACCACCCTCATGCCCTCTCAAGATATGCGGAAATTGCTGAGCATTTAGGTGTTAAAGGCAAAACTGATGAGGAAAAGCTTGAAAATCTGACTAAATATATAGATGAGCTGAAGGATAAGGTTGGTATTAAAAAGACTATAAAGGACTATGGCGTTGATGAGAAAGCATTTATAGATTCGCTAGATGAGATGGTTGATCAGGCATTTGATGACCAATGTACAGGAGCAAATCCACGTTATCCGTTGATGAGTGAGATAAGACAAATGTATCTTAATGCTTATCACGGTACAAATAATAAAATATAGGAGGGGTAAGGTATGAAGCTAGATAAGGTAATTGCAAAAAGAGTAGATAAAACCATATATCGATATGAAGACCTAGCAGTGAAGGTTTTTGATGAAAATTATTCAAAGGCCAACATCCTTAATGAAGCTCTAAATCATGCAAGAGTTGAGGAAACCGGCCTTCACATTCCAAAGCTTATTGAAGTTGGAATGGTTGAAGGAAAATGGGCTATTATCACAGAATTTATAGAAGGTATAACCCTAGAGCAAGCGATGAGGGATAATCCTGAGAAATATGACGAATATTTAGGGCTTTTTGTTGACCTACAGATGGCTACACATGCACAAAAAGCACCTCTTCTTAACAAGATTAAGGATAAAATGCACAGAAAGATCTCTGAGACTGGATTAGATGCTACTATACGCTATGAGCTGCATACCCGTTTAGAGGGTATGCCCACCCATAACAAAGTTTGCCATGGCGATTTTAATCCTACGAACATTATTATAAACAGTGATGGTATACCGTACATTTTAGATTGGTCCCATGCAACCCAAGGAAATGCTAGTGCCGATGTGGCAAGGACATACCTTTTGTTCCACCTAGCCGACGAAATAGATAATGCAAACAAGTATTTGGATTTATTTTGTAAAAAGAGTGATACTGCAAAGCAATATGTGCAAAAATGGCTGCCAATAGTTGCTGCATCGCAATCTGTAAAAGGAAAGCCAGAGGAAAGAGACTTCCTGCTTCGATGGGTTGATGTTGTTGAATATGAATAGACTTTTTTGATTTACAAGGAGAAGAGTATGAAAATAACAGTTTGTATCGGCAGCTCGTGTCATTTAAAAGGTTCGAGAATTATTGTGGAAAAACTGCAATCACTTATTGCCAAAAACAATTTGAACAGTGAAATTGACCTATCGGGAGTGTTTTGCATGGGAAACTGTACAAATGGTGTTTGTTTAACTGTCGATGAGGAGACGTTTTCACTAAAGCCAGATGTAACAGAGGAGTTTTTCACTGATAATATTCTTTCGAAGTTTTAAACAAAAGCGCAAGGTTGATATAATGTTGGACGTTGGCAACGGTGACGGACAGTGACATAGCTGCGTCAATGCACATGGTTAACATAATATTGAAGCTTAACAGGCATTTGCACAAAATGCTTTGGGCAATCTGCTGGTAATGAAGGAGTCATAACAATAACAAAGGTTCTCACCTATGCTCAGGATTATCTTGTGGATAATGAATCCTATGTAAACTGGTGCTATAAAAAGGATGGAGCCTCTCTAATAGCTAAGCTGCTGTTCGAGGAAGCTACAGATATAAATTTCTATGTTGGTAGAGCCATGAATCCAGCTCATCAGAATCCCGATTTGCCTATAAATTTCAGCATAAAAATGAGACTGGTGGATGAGCTAGCCGAGGCTTTGAAAAGAATGAGTAAGAGAGTAAAAGTGAGTTATTTTTAAGGAGTGCATAACTTTGAAAAGATTTGACACAAAAGTTCAGTATCTTAAGTATAAAGTGTTAAGGGAAGTTGCCAGACAAGCTTTTGACGGCACGCTGCTTCAGAACGCTATTGATATACCTAAAGCCATTGTACCAGGGAAAGAACCTACCATGAGATGCTGTGTATATAAGGAAAGAGCTATTTTAACAGAGCGGGTAAAGCTGGCTATGGGAGGGGATAAAACCAATCCCAATATTATTGAAGTTTTGGATATTGCATGTGACGAATGTCCTGCCGGAGGCTATGAAGTAACCGCCTCTTGCCGTGGTTGTATTGCTCACAGATGTGAGGAGGTTTGTAGGAGGGGTGCTATAACATTTGACCATCACCAGAAGGCTCATATAGATAAAATAAAATGCGTTGAGTGCGGATTATGTGCAAAGGTTTGCCCCTATAGTGCAATTGTAAATAACAAGCGTCCTTGTGAAAAGTCATGTAAAGTAAAAGCCATTAAAATGAGAGAAGACCTGGCTGCAGAAATAGACAAGGATAAATGCACTGCCTGTGGAGCCTGTGTATATCAGTGCCCGTTTGGTGCCATAAGCGATAAATCCTTTATTTTGGATGTTGTTGATTTAATTAAAAAAAGTGAGAACAATACAAAATACAAGCTATATGCTGTTGTTGCGCCTTCTATATCAAGTCAGTTTTCCTATGCTAAGCTGGGTCAAGTTATAAGTGGTATTAAAAAGCTGGGCTTTTACCATGTTGTTGAAGCAGCATTAGGAGCCGATAAGGTAGCTGATAATGAATCCAGAGAATTAGTCGAAAAAGGTTTTTTAATCAGTTCATGCTGTCCAGCTTTTGTCGACTATACAAAAAAACAGTTTCCTGTGCTTGAGGACAAAATATCGCACAATCTTTCACCCATGGCAATGATAGGCAAATGCATAAAGGAGCTATCGCCCCATTCTAAGATTATTTTTATTGGTCCTTGTACAGCTAAGAAAATGGAGATGGCAGATCCAAGGGTTGCCCCGTATATTGATAGTGTTATAACGTTTGAAGAGCTACAGGCTCTGCTTGACAGCCGCGACATAGATATTACGGCTCTTAGTGAGGACATACTGGATAATGCTTCGTTTTACGGAAGGATATTTGCTCGTAGCGGAGGGCTTGCAAAGGCAATTGCTCAAGGTCTTAAGGAAAATGGTATAGAGAATTTTGAGTACAAGCCTGTTTCGTGTGATGGTATTGAGGAGTGCAGAACTGTACTTTTAAGGGCTTCAAAAGGTGCATTAGATGCTAATTTCATAGAGGGAATGGCATGCGAAGGCGGATGTATCGGAGGAGCAGGTTGTCTTACTCATGGTGACAGAAATAAGAGCCAAGTTGACAAATATGGTGAACAAGCGTATGAAAAGAGTATCAAGGATGCGATAAGTGTTTTGAGCCTGTGCGACTAGTATTTCTTTACATTTCCATATGACATTTGTTGATCCTCCATATATCAAATAAAGTATACCCTGATGGGGTTACATCAAGCAATCATATCATGGTATTCTTCATTCTTTTCCATTTGTGCTTTTGCAAAGGAACAAAGTGGTTTTATCTTTTTGCCTTCTTTTCTTGCCCAATCTACAAGCTCCTTTAATAGGAGTTTAGCAACACCTTGACCACTTAGCTCATCAGATACTTTAGTGTGATCTATTATAATAGTATTTTCATCTAGTATAACATAGGTTATTTTCGCCAAAGGGTTTTTTTCTGAATCTCCCACATAAAAACTTTTAGTTCCTTGTTTGATTTCTATCATTTATAATCTCCTTCATAAATTAATAAATAGACTTTTTTATTCGTGAACTACTCGGCAATTGAATTACCGAGGATTCCCGCTTAGTGTCCTAAATCACTACTTCTTATTTTTTAATTGTCTATTCTATTACTATTTACCTCTAAAATCTATTTTTACTCAAAGGAAAATATTTGTCATAAGGCTTTTTCGATGTAGCCCTAAAAAATATTAGCTGTACAGTATGTGGTGTCTGACATTTGTGCTTAACCACAACATATTGCATAGTGAAACCCAAAAAATGTAATACCGCAAAATGTCCATCATAATTTCAGCTTGAGTTTTATAAGTGTATGCATTATAATAAGTTTGTTTAAATCGGGGTGTGGCTCAGGTGGTAGAGCGCTTGGTTCGGGACCAAGAGGCCGGAAGTTCAAGTCTTCTCACTCCGACCAAAAATCCTTCGTCAAGTTTTGATTTGACGAAGGATTTTTTCATGAACTATTTTGCTGGATTTTATACTCTTCCTTACTTTAAAAACTCTTCAGCAAACTCAGTTGACTCTCTATGGAATGGGTAATCATTCTTGCATATATTATTGCCTGTGTTACATTGCACCCTACCACTTTGTCAGATTTAACGCAACTGCTTTGAACTGGTAGGGTTGCATTTACTTTATCAATTGACTCTTGATACCATAAAAGCAAACATTTACATGGGAAATGTTTACTTTTATAATATAATTTGATACAGTGTCACTAACAAAAGCAACCAAAGTCATGATTTCCGATTGTAACTAATAAAATTTGTGAGGTGTAAATTGATGAAAAAAACTTTGAGTTTCATTTTAGTGTTTCTTTTAATGACAACTTGTCTTTCATCATATGCCGCTTCTGAGAAAATGGATGTTGATCTGGCTCAGTCGAAAGTTATTCATAATGGAGTTGAATATGATCTATCTACACTAGAAGGTGCGAGTAAATACTTTTCGAATATGGAGACTAGTATTTGTGAAGAAGAAATTGATATGTTAGAATTAAACAGGTGCATTAAAAGCTTTAGTTCTATAATTAATACTGACGTTACTGTTGCAAGAACTTGCACCTATGATTTAGAAACTAAACTAAGAAATAATGCAACGCTTTTAAATGTTATATATGAAACGTTGTATACAGCTGAATTGCAACTAACTGGCGATCCTATTAAAGCAGCGGCAATAGCGTATATAAGTACAGCCATTGTTTTCGCGGATAATGTTAAAATAGGTGGAACATGGGACTTTAAACAAGAATTAGGTTGGAATACTTATTACAACACAAAAATTAACGGAGGGATATACTACCTCCCTGGTGAAGATATAGGAAATATTCATTATGGATTTGTTGGAAGGACTCTTTTTCCTGCTAGTATCCTAAAACGTGCAGCAGGATTAGTACAAATAATCGGTGGAGATTACAAGGTTGAATGGTATTCCACATACTTTGATGATCCAAATGACCAAATTGCTATTCAAAGAGGCATTGATTATTTTAATACAGGGGTTTTTAATTAAAATGAAAAGAGTAGCAAAAACTGTTTTTTTTACTATCATTATATTGCTTTTTATTTCTGTAATTGCCATTGATGTTGTTAAATTTGCTTTTGTCGAAAAAATCCCTGAAAATATGCAATATCAAGAAATAACGGATGAAAGAATTGATGGATCATTACGCTTCTATATCGACGATCGTGGGAACAGATATTGGTTACTACACGTAACACCAGAAAGAAAAAAGTTAATTATGTATACAGCAGATATTCGGGCATATATAAGTATAAATGTAATAGATGATAACATAATTAGAGTTTACTATGATTATATAGAAAACATGTCATATACAATGGAGGATGAAAGTTTTGATATAGATCTTACTAATAATCAAACCTATAATATATCTTTTGTTCGCAGATTTGTTCAACTCTTCTAATAAATGCAAGATTGTTCTACAAAGAATGATTCATCAAAGAGCTTTATATGAATAATGAAATCTTTGCTCGACTCTATTCAGGCGTAGGTTCGAGAGTAAAAATTGCCCCATATGCGGTTTGTAAAAAGTCCTATAAGAACACCCCGACCCAAAATCCTTCGTCAAGTTTTGATTAGACGAAGGATTTTTTCATGAGCAATCTTGCTGGAATTTATATTTCCCTTTACCCTAAACTCCCACAAAATTATACTATACAGAAATAGAGCTGAGCCAATCGGGGAAACCATCCGTTGATAGCCCACATGCATTCAATATATCCCTTTGTTTTTTTGTGATTGGTGATAAGAGTTTCTTCCCATCTTGCGTATAGACATACTTTATCTTATGCAGTTCTTTTAATGCTGAACAAAAGGATAGACCATTATCATTTAAATATGCCCTTAATTTGTTTTGCATGCTGGATCTTAGAATCAAGGCAAAAAATGCAACGAACATCTTTCCTTCCATAGTTTCATCGCTGTGACAGTGGAGACGTTTCATATCCAGTTCATTTTTAAAATCATCAAAGGACTTTTCTACAACATCACGTTGACGGTAGGTTGTAAGTATCTCAAGCGAGGATGCTTCAAAATCAGTCTCTACAATGATGAAAAAGCCTAGACGGGAGATAATCTCATCTATTTTTTTGTTATCACGTATGTATCCAACTCCACCGTCCTTGCTACGGTTGATTTTAAAATATCTATCGTAATGCAAGTTCCTAGCCGGTGGTTCATCCATGATGCTTAAAGCATGTTCTTTGCGCTCAATTTCTTCAAATAAAATTATCTCCTCAGCCGCAGCCTTCGCTGGATTGTAATAAATATGTACTTTAACACGCATGCCAAAGTCTTCTTTTATTACAGCCTTTGCATAAGGGAGATTTTTACCAAGCTTGCATTCAGAACGATTCACAATCTGATTTCGGTATTTATCAATCAGTTCTCTGGCGAATAAAGTGGAGTTGGGCACACTAATGATAAATCGAGTCCCTGCTTCAGTCATGAGTCGCAGATTGTCGCTCGAAAAGAATCCCCTATCCATTACATATTTAATCCCTTTACAGCCAATGAGCTCATTATCACGAAGCATATATTCTAAGTGTGTTTTATCGGGCACACTTCCAGGATATACACAATAATACAGTGGTAGCATACTTTGTTGACCGTAATACATGGCAAAGTTAATTTGAGGCATACTCTCTTTATCTCTGTTATATCCCCACTCAAGAGCATCAATTCCCTTAGAATAGGACGATACAGAGGTAACATCGTAGGCGATATATTCGGATGGATTCTTTGCATAAATCCATGTCTTGAAAAAATTCATCCTGCTTTGGTAGTCAATACTCTGAAAAATACGGCTGATGTCTGCAGAACTTAGTTTGACGTTCCCGTGTGGATGTACTTCATCATGCCAATCTTCGTAATATGACATGACATTACCTTCGCAGAGCATATATTCGGCTATAGCAATTATTTGGTGGGCTTGTTTTGGAAACTTTCTTGTCATAATTTCGACCAAACCAAGTTCATTTAATATACCATCAATCGCATATGTAACACCACAACTTTTGATGGCTTTAATCCCTGGCTGCTTAGACAGCACATCTGTTGGGGCATAAATATCATAATAGTTTCTGTTAGGGATGAGCATTCCTGTTTCTTCATCGAGTTTTCCTATTGAAACCCTATCATTTGTGGGTTGACCTTTATCATTCCTATAGATACGTGTGATGTGATAGACATAAGTTGCATTCTTGCTTTTGTACTTAACAATTCCGCGTTTAGGTAAAGGAACTTTATTGGAATCATCTAAAGCCATTTCAATCACCTCTTTGCATGTTGCATGTATAGTATAATTATACTATACAATAAGAAAAAAGCAAGATATATTTTAGCAAAAAGCGCCTTTTTATCTTGCTTTTAGACTTTGTATTTTATAAAATTGTGGGAGTTTAGGCTTTACTTTACACAGAAACCGTTTCAAATACATCATTACAATATATGTAATTTATAGTATACTAGAATATAGGGAAGTATTTGTACTTCACCACAACATAAACTTTGTCGGGATCATTACGAGAGGTTTTGAAGGTGGCAGCAGAGATTTACACCCTATTCACGCTTCAAACATGTTTTTACTCCCAGGACGAACTGAGTAAAGAGGTGACTGCTTATTATGAAAAAAATATTTTTTCTGTGTATCGCGGCTTTACTGCTTTTTGGGGGCTGTACTGGGGGGATTCAAAGCCACCCTCCGGATAATGACGGTTTGAACTCCCCGCAGGATACCGAGCCAACGGATTCTGAGCAAACTTCTGTGATGCCATCGGACTTAACACTGCCCGATACAACATCAACGGATCTTGAACAGCCTGATGTACAGCTGTCGGATCCCACACCGCCGGAATATGACCCGACACTTTATACGCCATCGGTTAACGAAGGCCAGTATGAATTGCTTGTTGAGGTCAAACCAAGCATCATCCCTATGCATAAGGTACCCAGCTCGCTTTTTATATCAATAATAAACCTATCTGAAGAAGAGTACAGAAGCGAGTTTTTGTATTGCATAGAGCAGTTTGAACTACACATAATTATTAATAATTATTAGATAATTATGCCATTATACTCACTCTCAAAATGATCTTACGAAGCCATTTTATAAAACTTATGGTAAATACCCTAATCAATCTTAATAAACTTTATCTCATTATATTGAGCATATTGTTTTGTAATTGAAATCGCATGGGCATTTAGTTACCACATAACTTACACAATTGCATCTGTACGAATTTTAGATTATTATAAACACATAAAATTCGACAAACATAAGTTCAAAAATAACTCACTCAGGCAATTAAATTTAATTTGACGAATATCTTTGCTAAATTCCTGTCTTTATTAGTGAAGAGATCAATTTCTTTTAGAAAGGAGGAGCACATGGAGGACTTGCAAATCATAAAATTATACTGGTCGAGAGATGAAGCCGCAATACAAGAAACTAATACAAAATATGGCCGGTTGTTAAATAGTATTTCACTTAACATCCTATCAAATCACGAAGATAGTGAGGAATGTGTTAACGATACATATTGTAAAGCATGGAATGCGATGCCGCCGCAAAAGCCAAATTCACTTACGGCATACTTAGGGCGTATCGTGCGAAATATATCAATTAACCGCTGGCACGAACATCGAGCACAAAAACGATATAACGGTGTAGAACTAATGCTCTCTGAGCTTTCTGATTGTGTTCATTCTACAACTAATGTAGAAAAGGAAATTGAAGCTAAAGAATTATCTGAGGTCATATGCAATTGGCTATGTAAGCTGTCACAAGATGATCGGGTGTTGTTTCTGCGAAGATATTGGTTCGGGGACTCAGTAAATAAACTCGCTGAAGAGTGTGGGACAACACCAAATAAATTAGCTGGACGCATGTACCGATTGCGACAGAGCCTTAGAAACGCATTCGAGAAGGAGGACATTTGGATATGAAGGAAAAGAAGATATTTGATGCTATTACAGATGTTCGTGATGAGCTCATAGATGAAGCGAAAGACACAAGGCTTAAAAAGAAAAATAATATATGGCGAAAATGGACGGCTATTGCAGCTATTGCCTTACTGTTACTAAGCGCAAGTATTATTGTGTTTAGAGATGGCACAAGAATTCAAAATTCAGGGCTTATTATGGACGTTATTTATCCGAAGGCTTATGCTTTTGACGACTCTGATACGAGGAGAACGATTTGGGAACAAAATCCTATTGATGAAAGCTTTAATGTAGCCCTTAAAGAATTCTCATATAAAACAGGAGTGCTTGTATTAACCGATTCAGGCAAAAATATCAACTATTCTCCACTTTCATTATATTACGCCCTGTCTGTTGCAGCCTCTGGAGCAGGAAGTGAAACAGAGGTTCAATTGCTTGATTTGTTGGGTGCTTCGGATGCCCAAGTGCTTGCAGAGCAGTGTGGTAATTTTTATAGGACACTTTATAAAGACAATAAAATTGGAAAGCTTAAAATTGCAAACTCCATTTGGATGGACAATGATATGAACGGTGAGCAAATTTCATTCAAAGACAATTTTGTAAAACGTGCAGCAGAGAATTTTTACGCAAGCTCCCATAGCGTAGACTTTTCCAATGAAGAAACAGGAAGAGCTATGGCTAATTGGATATCAACTAATACAAACGGAACACTGCCACCGGTAATTGAAACAAATTCTGATCAAATACTTTCAATACTAAATACTGTTTACTTTTATGATCAATGGATTGACCGTTTTGATAAGAACAAAACCGCAGAAGATGTGTTTTATCTATCTAATGGTAGTGAAGTAAAATCCGATTTTATGAACCAAACTTATGGATCTGCAGGCTTTAGTAAGGGTGAAGGCTATACTCGTGCCAGCTTAGGGTTAAAAAATGCAGGCCGAATGGTATTTATCCTTCCTGACGACGATGTCTCCCCCTACGAATTACTCACATCTCCCAATCATATGAAGGAGGCCTTTGAAGGCGGAGAAAACTATAGTGGTGAGGTAGTATGGAAAATACCCAAGTTTAGTTTTGGCTCAAAGCTTGTAATGACTGATGTTATCAAAAGTCTTGGAGCAAGCTCTGCTTTTACACCTGATGCAGACTTTAGCGGGATAACAGACCACATGGCCTATATTACTGATGTACGGCAGGAAACTCATATAGCAATAGATGAAGATGGTGTTGAAGCATCTGCATTTACTCAAATTGATTACGCCGGGGCAGCACCACCAGAAGGTCGCGCTGACATGATTCTTAACCGTCCTTTTATCTATGGTATCACTGCGCAGAACGGTAGTCTGCTATTTGTAGGGGTATGCGAAAACCCACTTGAAAAGTAAATACTGCTTCTTGTCTACCAGCAAAGCCATAATTCATCAGTGTTTTATAAAAAGTCCTATAAAAACACTCCGACCAAAAATCCTTCGTCAAATTTTGATTAGACGAAGGATTTTTTCATGAACTATCTTGCTGGAGTTTACATTTTTTCCTTCGATAAACTCAGGGTATGAGGTGATAAAACATATACAACCAAGGAATTAGCAAAAAGAAAAAAGTAAATAATAAGTATAACCGAACGCTTGACGTACGGTAAAACGTACGGTAAAATGGAAGTATAAATTATATGAGGAAGTGATTTAATGACTGTAATTAATGCTACTAATGCCAGACAAAATCTGTATCAGCTTATTTCAGATGTAAATACAAATAGTGAGCCAATTACTATTATGAATAATCGTGGAAAAAATGCCGTGTTAATCTCTGAAGATGATTGGCGAGCTATTCAGGAAACTATATATCTTAACAATATACCGGGATTGGCGGAATCTATCATTGAAGGTGGAGAAGAAGCCATTGAAGAGTGTGAAGTATATAGTGAGGATGAGGAATGGTAAATTATCAAGTTCGTTTTACAAACCAAGCTAATAAGGATAAAAAACTTGTTAAACAAGCAGGGTTAGAAGAAAAAGTAAGAGAACTACTAAAAATTCTTTTGTGTAATCCATTTCAGAATCCACCACCGTATGAAAAATTAGTGGGGAATCTAGGTAAGTTTTATTCGAGAAGAATCAACGTTCAGCACAGGCTTGTTTATGAAGTAATCGATAATAACGAAGGAACAGTTGACGCAAATGGAAATGTGTATAAAGGCTATATTAAGATCATCCGTATGTGGTCACATTATGATGGTTCAAGAAAATAAGCATGCAAATTAATCTAAAGCTATGCTGAAAAGTAGATACTCTTGTTAACTGTCCTAAACATATTAACTATTTGACGGCATATCAATATTTCGATAGAATATGAGTATAAAAGGTAGGAGGTTTTTTTATGGCTACTATCAGACCAAGTTCAGACTTACGGAATAAATATAATGAAATTTCAGAGTTCTGTAATAAATATAATGAAGCAGTATTTATAACCAAGAATGGAACAGGGGATTTGGTCGTCATGTCAAATGCAGAATATGAGCGTTTGTGCGGGAAACATGAACTGCACCGTCTACTGGATGAGGGCTTAACATCTATGAAAAATGGAACGAATAGTACAGCAGAGGAAGTTTTTTCTGAGATTGAGAGGAACTTTGACTTTGACTGAGTATGAGGTAATTATAGAGCTTCCTGCTCAACGGGATTTGCATGCTATTCTCCGCTATATAAGGGATATATTAAAGGAACCTGATATAGCCAAGCGAATTTATACATCTATAAAGGAACAGATTCTGACACTGAAGCAATTACCATTACGGCACAACGTTGTTCAAGAACCACCTTATTCCGTAATGGGAGTCCGTAAACTATTTGTTGAAAACTATATCGTCTTTTATATTGTTGATGAAGATAAGCGTGAGGTTCATATCCTGCGTATTCTTTATAACCGCAGAGAGTGGAAAACTCTTTTATGACGATTATCTTGTTAATATCTTTTCTGCTATTATTAAGTAACGGAAGCAAAAACAACTTTGGGAAACACTGTACGTACTTATAATATGGAACGAACAGTCTGTGACATTCTTCGAAGTCGAAGCACAATTGAAATTCAAGCATTCCAAGATGCCTTAAAGCAACATACAAGACGGAAAGATAAGAACTTTCGTGTGTTGATGCAATATGCAAAACACTTGCATGGAAAAACATGAAAATAGTTGACGCTAATTTTATACTGAGATATTTGCTAAATGATATTGAGAAACAAGCTAAATAGGACTTTGAAATACTCAATAATGAATCAGTTTCTGTACCTAATGAAGTGATTGCAGAAATAGTTTATGTATTGGAAAAGGTATGAGAGTTAATAGTATATAATGGTTCTATAGGTTATAGAGCTTATAAAAGTTATAAAGGTTATAAACGTTAATGGAGGAGGCATTAAATTGATTGTTGGTCTTGATGTAGGAGGAACCCATGTCGATGCAGTTGTTGTAAAACAAGGAGAAATT
This sequence comes from Thermoclostridium sp., assembly GCA_035647675.1. GTDB lineage: Bacteria > Bacillota > Clostridia > DSM-8532 > DSM-8532 > Thermoclostridium. The sequence continues at coordinate 15,903 of DASRMZ010000177.1, forward strand.
GTAGACATAGTTAAGGAGCCACTTCATCGTGATAATTTATTTGAATCTATATGGACTACTTTAGAACGGCTTTTTTCCCGGCATGACAAATCTAAAATTAAAAGGGTAAATTTAAGCACTACTGTATCCACCAATGCAATAGTAGAAAACAAAACATCTCCTGTAGGCATGGTTATTCAAAGCGGTCCGGGGCTACCAAATGATTTTTTGGCTTGTGGCGATGAGAATATTTTTATTTCCGGTTATTGTGACCACAGGGGTAAGTTAGTTCAGGATTTAGACCTAACAGAGATAGAGAAGGGTATTAGGATATTTAAAGAAAAGGATATTAAATCTTGTGCAGTAGTAGCAAAGTTTTGCACCAGGAATTTTAACCATGAACTTCAGATAAAAGAAATTTTGGAGAAACAATTCTCATCTGTTACCATGGGACATAGTTTATCAGGAAAGCTCAACTTTCCAAGAAGAGTATTTACATCCTATCTAAATGCAGCCATTTATAATACCTTTAACAATTTTTCAAATAGTATCAAAAGATCTATGGAACTAGAAGGCATAAATGCGCCTTTATATATATTAAAAGCCGATGGGGGAACTACCGGCCTATTATCAGCCGAGCAACAACCCGTCGAAACTATTTTATCAGGCCCTGCTGCTAGCTTTATGGGTCTAAATGCACTGCTTAATACCGATAAGGACGCTCTGTTATTAGATATAGGCGGCACAACCACCGATATTTTCTTTTTAGCAGATGGAGTGCCACTCTTTGAACCTTTAGGGATAGAAATCCGTTCATATAAAACATTGGTTAGGGCTATTTACAGTTTTTCTATAGGATTGGGTGGAGATAGCAGTATTGATGTAATAGATGGTCAAGTTAAAATTGGTCCTAAAAGAGAAGGTCCTCCTTGTGCTTTAGGAGGACCTAAACCCACTCCCAGTGATGCAATGATAGCCTTAGGGCTCATGAAAATCGGTAATAGGAAGAAAGCTTCAGAAGCAATAAAAGCTTTAGGAGAAGAACTTGGGTTATCGTTAGAGGATACGGCACAAAAAATTATTGAAACTATGGGAGACATGATAAAATCTACAGTAGATAAACTTCTTTCTAAATTTAATAGTAAGCCTGTATACACCATGAAAGAACTATTGCACGGCAAGAAAATTAAACCCCAACTCGTAAATGTTATAGGCGGTCCCGCTAAAATTCTACAGCCTGTATTGGAAAAGAAGTTCAAATTACCTTGCTATTTCCCCGAGCATTATCAAGTAGCTAATGCTATAGGGGCGGCTATGGCAAGAAT
>DASRMZ010000178.1:0-2398 GCA_035647675.1 Thermoclostridium sp.
ACGCAGCGGAGATACTCAATACATTATAATAATAAAATTTTAATCGTGCAATGGCACGGGAAAAGGTGGAAAGTATGAGAAGAATAGCAATGATTAGAGCATATGATAAAGAAGATGGTCAAAAGATTTATTTTGAAATGAACGAGAAAACATTCGAGGTAACATCCTCAATTGGAGATGAAGTAATGTATGGAAATATACCAACAAGCGAAGAAGAAGCCGACGAATTGCTGAGAGACCTATACAGAGGATGGCTCACGTTTGAATTTATTAACTAGCATTGACTGATTAACTCGTCCGAGCGAGTATAAAAAGCTCCTTAGGCTCTGAGCGTTGCCCCGATTTGGGGCAGGTGGAAACTAAAAAACAATTAATTTTAATCGTGCAATAGACACGGGAAAAGGTGGAAAAACAGGCAAAAAGCCCAGGACTAAACGCCCCAGGCTTTTACATCCTATATTCTTTTCAGTATGCCAGCCTTTAGCAGATTATACATCTGCGTATTCTGCGCCGCCGTTCCTATGTATCTAGTGATACCATTGGCAGCTGCTATCTTCTTGCGGAAAGAATAAGTACTTGTGATTCCCAAACTGGTAAGTGCTGCAGATAACGTGGTTGTCTTGCCCGTATACCTTGGATAATATACCTCTGTGGCTGTTTGTGGTGCTTTTCCGACCGTCTTTCTTTTGGCTAGGCTCAATTCCTCGACTAAGTAACTTGCAAGCCCTAAGGCGGTTCTCTCTGCATGTTCTTTGGTCAGTATAACGGGCGTATCCGTCCGACTGTCCATAAAGCCATTCTCGATTAGAAAAGCTGGCATTTTTGTATTCTTAACAACATAAAATCCTTTATAGACCGTTCTTGCACTTCGATTCCCAATCAAGTCTGTTTGATTTGTGATTGCCTTGTATAGCCTCTCCGCCTGTGTTCTTCGCTCTGTCTTACTAGAGCAGTAAAATACAACCGTTCCACCACCAGTACCGCCATTAATGCCTGCATTATGGTGAATGGATATGTAAATATCTGCTTTGGCATTATTGGCTGTTTTAACACGGTTGGCAAGACTTATATCCTTTGTCCCTGTGGTATCATCTACTCTAATCACTTTGCAGTCATAGTCTGCCAACAATACTTCCAGTCGGTCAGCGATACGGTCATTTAAAATCCATTCTCTCGTTTCGTTCGGGTCGATAGACTTTTTACATCGTTTACCGCTTGTGTAAAGTCCATGTCCTGAGTCAATTACTATTTTCATTTTGCCTCCTATTCCTCGTCTTTTGAGGTTTGTTTTATTTCTTTAATTTCTACTTTAATACCTTGAACTTTAGCTAATCCTTTAACCACATCATATGTGTATGTACCGATTGCTAAGATAATAATAAACACTGGTGTAATTCCTAACGTTTCTGTTAAGCTAGGAACTTCTGTAAATATATAAGCAAGACCAATATATGTTACTCCGATAATCAGTGCTTTCTTTGCTCCGTTTGCTAAAATTTTCCAATCAAATTTAAAGTCTTGAACCTTAACATTAAACCATGTGTTAATTGCAATATTTAATATCATTGCTATTGCTAAAACTGGTAGTAAATGTAATACTTCTTTCATACTAATTTCAACTCCTCTTCTAATGCATCTTTCGTTGTTGCCAGTTCGTTCATTCTAGCGATTTCAGTTACATATTCTTCTAATGTAGCGCGACCAGTTGCAATTTTAATTCCAATATAATCTAAATTAGCAAATTCAGCATCAATTACTCCAATCTGTGAGTTAATTTGTGCTATTTTATTCTGTCTTTCAATTTCAGCTAATTCTTCCTCTGTAGGAATATATGGTTCTGGAATCGGAATAGGCTCTGGCTCAACATATACCGAGCCATCATTACTATATTGAATAGTGGTTTCATCTTTAATTAGATATACGGTTGTATAGTCTTCATAATGACCGACTGCAACATCGTTGTCTAAGTAGAATGTAAATCCACTATTTGTTTGTGGCAGACCAACAACCTCGATATAATCTGAATGTGGTATAAGTTTACAGTCTTTATATTGTTTATCATTTATGTACGACAATTTAAGTCCTCCTTTTTTATTACAAAAGCCGTATTCTTCTGACAGGGAGATACGGCTTTTGGCTCTGTTTTTATTCGATTTTTGTTATCCAAATATATGAGAATGTGCTGGTATGGCAATAATAGAAGTTGGATTAAGTTAGGATAATTATTACTATTTTCCAATGACAAGCAATGATGCATATAAAACTGTATCGCTTTGAAAAGTTGTAGTATCATCACCTCTTATAATTACATCAACTGTATTAGCTGATGTAATATGTGTGACTATATTACATCTTGATACATTATAATCGCTACACATAGTTACTAGAGCTATCATAG
>DASRMZ010000179.1:0-6261 GCA_035647675.1 Thermoclostridium sp.
ATTAGTGTGTCATATATTTACGCGGGCTGGTCACAAACTACGTTTGCTGCTCGCCCAAGCAACCCGGGTCCCGCTTCGGGTGGTTTGTTTCCTTGGTGGCAAAAGCATAAACTTTTATACAGCGCTTTTAGTTGTGCGAGGCTTTGTGTGAGTGGTCTAAGTCTTACGGGCCGCTCATTATCACGCCTTAATAGCAGTATAGCCTTCGAAGCATTGCCACTGTCGTCGACAAAAGCACCCGAATCTCCCGCTACTGATATCATGGGTCTTAATAATTCTGGTATATACAGTCTTGCTTACATCGCACTATTTACATTATGCGTTTCTTCCTTGTTCAAAATTCATTTTGCTTGTGCCCAGATAATTAAAGCCAAGTTTTACTATTTGATCCGTTAGATACGCCGAATTCTGTGGGTTGTTTATTCTGTTTCTATTCAAAGCCCTTATAATAAATTCAGCCTTATTTATTCCAATTCCATGTCCATAATAATAGCCGTTTAGAAGTACAATAACATTCTCCCCCTGCCACTCAGGTGTATCTGGATTAACATCAGGATTTTTAAAGTACAAACAATCACCTGGCAATGCATATTTAACACCCACATAGGTCCGCACACCCAAGTCAACGTCTAAATACTTCCAATTCATTAGGTATATGTCCGAAAATAATTTGTCGAACAATTCTGGAGGTAATACTTCAACTAAAGCTAGATAAAACACTATAACTATTGCAGTAGAACACTCAGTCCCATACATCCTGCTGTTTTTTAAAATATCCCGAACTGCCTCATGAGGATTTGCATCCTTTTTTAACCGAAAACCACCCTCAAGCGTTCTGTCCCAATATTTTTCATTGCATATAGAATCTTTAAATAGTTTAAATGAAAAAAAACTGTTATGAAGACGTTGTGAGGCATTCACTAATTCTTTTCTTGCAGCAATTTCAAAATCAAAAATATATTCATTTTCAAATGTAAAAACCCTTTCAAAAGATAGCATTTTACTTGCAATTTGAAACTTAATTTCATCGGTTGGAAACTTTGCCTTAAGCCAATCCTCTGACACCATGCTCCTTTCAATTGAAATCATTTTTATCACACCCTTTTTATAAGCTACTTCATCATATGAAGATAGGTGATGAAATGGTAATTAGTTAGTCCTTTTTTTATTACAAAACCAATAGGTCCTTTGCGATGGGATCTTAATAATGGCTTTTGCAGCGAAGTATGCAAACCATTCGAAGCATGCCTGCGCAAACACAATTTACACATATTAATACGAACTATAAGTAGCAGGAGATTCGGGTGCTTTTATTTAAAAAAAGTTTTAAATTATTGTTGACATCGGAAATAAGATACTGTATTATTGTATTAACCGATTAATACAATAATACAGTAATGATAAGGAGTGAGAAAATGCCTTGGGACTTAAAATCAGATCGACCTATTTATGCACAGCTAATAGAACAAATTGAGTTAAAAATTTGCTCAGGAGTGTACGCTCTAGGCTCAAAATTGCCTTCTGTAAGAGAGCTAGCACAAGAGGCTTCCGTAAACCCAAACACCATGCAAAGAGCTCTATCAAAACTTGAAGAAAGCGGGTTGGTTTATGCAAATAGAACAGAAGGCAGGTATGTAACGGAGGATGTGAAAATGGTTAAGAGTGTGAAAAGTAGACTGGCTCAAGAATTAATTGAAGATTTCTTACAAAACATGAAACGCCTTGGATTTAGTGAAACAGAGATTATAAATGTAATTGAAAAAATCATGGGAGGTGCTCTAAATGAATAATATTCTCAAATGCGAAAATCTCTCAAAATATTACAGCACCACTAAAGCACTTGATAATGTCACACTGAATATCCCACATGGTAGAATCGTAGGGCTTTTAGGTCCAAATGGCAGCGGCAAAACAACATTTATTAAGATATGCAACGATCTACTTACACCATCAAATGGCAATATACAGATCGGGGGATTCGCACCAGGTGTTGAAACTAAAGAAATTATATCCTATCTACCCGAGAAAACATATTTGAACAGCTGGATGAAGGTTTCTGAAATTTTAGATTTCTTCAATGATTTCTATTCTGATTTTAATTATGAAAAGGCTGTCGACATGCTAAATAGATTAAAAATTGACTCAAAAGCAAAACTTAAAACTCTATCTAAAGGAACTAAAGAAAAGGTTCAGCTTATACTTGTAATGAGTAGGGAAGCAAAGTTATATCTACTAGATGAGCCCATAGGAGGAGTAGATCCTGCTGCTCGTGACTATATACTAGACACAATAATAAGAAATTATAGTGAAAACGCTACCGTTATTTTGTCCACTCACTTAATATCAGATATTGAAAAGATACTCGATGATATTATCTTTTTAAAGGATGGTCAGGTCATACTTTCAAAAACAGTGGATGAAGTTCGTGATGAATCGGGTAAATCGATAGACTCACTTTTCAGGGAGGTGTTTAGATGTTAGGAAAATTGATGAAATATGAAATTAAAGCTACAGCACGCTGGTTTTTGCCTTTTTATGTAGCAATGCTATTTAGTGCAATATTAAATAAATTTATTTTTATTAACCCCATATTAAATAATACATTTGTGCAAGAAGAATCTTTTATTGCTATATTGCAAGGCATTCTTTCTTCATTATCTATGTTTTTATACGTGGCACTATTTTTCGGATTATATGTTGCAACTTTAATAGTTGTCATTCAAAGATTTTACAAAAGTCTCCTAGGCGACGAGGGGTATCTCATGTTCACACTCCCTGTGAAAACATGGCAAAATATATTATGCAAATTGCTAACTTCAATGCTCTGGGCCTTTGCAAGCTCATTGGTGGCCTTTGGTTCAATATTTATTCTTATTCCAGGTGAAGAATTAAAACAAATACCCCAGGCATTTATGGAAGCTGTACGAACACTTGGGGTGGGTGGTATTGTATTACTGTTTATCTTCATTGTCTTATCGCTCACAACAAGCGTACTGGAAATATACTCTGCTATTTCACTTGGGCATTTGTTTAACAAGCGCAGACTATTACTTTCATTCGTCATGTATCTTGGTTTACAAACAGTTACTCAGTTTACAGGCTTAATAATTGCCGCTCTTTCTATGAAGAGTATTTTTACAATATATACGTCTGAAATAACTGTGGGTTTGGGAGTTCAGTTTAGACAAATGTTTATTATTGTGACAATCATACTTGCCATTTTTACTGCTGGCTACTTTACCTTGACTAATTACCTATTAAAAAAGAAATTGAACCTTGAGTAACTTGCAATGGTGCTTTTAGAATATACTTATTGGTACTTAATTGCTCGCTATACTTGTTCTGCATGTTAAAGAAATTGTTATATATATCATATTTAGAACTTTGGAAGGAGTGATGCCATAGAAAAAACAAATATTTATAACTAAGCTGCCGAAATCACCTCATCAGCGATGCTCGGCAGTTTTTTATATGTTGCATAACGTATATCCACCGTGCTTAAGGCTTAACGACCTTGGTATTAAGGCAACCTATGGACACTACTTATATATTCATAGTTGATTTTTTGCATATCATCCATAATTACGCAAGCCTTTGAAAGGTTTTGGCTGCCAGAGTTGGGGTTTACATAACCTACGCACTTCATTCCTGCTGCAACTGCAGCCTCGACCCCCATTTCGGCATCTTCAATAACAACACATTCCTCAGGCTTTACACCTAATCGCCTGGCTGCTTTAAGAAAAATATCGGGAGCAGGTTTACCCTTTTTTACCCACTCCCCACTTAGTACAACATTGAAATGATGTTGTAGATTTGTTTTTTCAATCACTGCCTCAATAAATTCTATTGGCGACGAGGAAGCAATAGCCAACACAATGCCATGTGCCTTTAGGTCATCAATTAATTGCCTTATTCCACAAATAGCATCCAAATCATCTTCATCCAAAGCCTCTATTACTAATTTTAATTTTTCGTTTAGCAATTCATCCAAGCTGTATTTTATATCGTACTTGTCCTTTATATCTAAGAGCATTTCGGGATTTGACACGCCAACATATTGGCTTAAGAACTCATTATCGACTTCTAATCCACACTTGCTCAAAAGTTTCTTATCTACTTTAAAATGTAGCGGCTCACTATCTATGATAACGCCATCCATATCAAAAATTACGGCTTTTAGCATTTGTATATATACCTCACCATTGTATTATCAGGCTTTATTTTTCTTTTTCTATGAGTCTTAAGACATAAAACGAATACTGTTTCATTAATTCTTTCTATAAAACCAAGCTTTTTTAGAACAAGACATAGTTCAGCAAACGTTACAGACTTGTCTTTTGTTCCACACATAATTTTAATAAAAAGTTTTTCATCACACCCCATATTTTATTTCCTCTGCCACATTGATTATACCACATGAAATAAGAATTTACTCTACACTAACTCTACCAAATTATCCTTTGTAGGTGTCCTTGCACATTAGTAGTTGCCTTTTTGTTGAACTTTCACTGTAACAACATAATAGCAAAAGGTGGGAATATGTGTTATTAAATGAAATGTCTCAGATAGTAACCTAGTTGATTATTTTAGTGGCATATTTGCTTTGTCTCTGAAACGGCCTATGATGAGAGCTAACAATGCATTTTTGAATGTTCTTTTAATCAATTTATAGTTGCTATCAATTCGTGATATAGCAACTCCGTGCTTTCGCTGTTACGGAAACTTATATATACATCTTTATTGTCAATTCGTTCAATCTTTATTGTAGGAGGTGACTTCGTTTGAACAAATAGTAGAGTTTCACCGAGGGCATCTGATTTGAAATTTCCCTTTAGAGATCCTCCTATACCGTCATATCCGTTAGTCCTTTTACCAATACCAATATCGCTCATATTCTTATCTATAAGTGATATATCAGAAATTACAGAGAAATCAATGTTTAATCCATACATAGCTTTTATTTGTAAGCGGTCATTAAGTATATTTACGTCAGGGTCTTTTTCACCATAAAAAAACAACGTACCTACCGCAATAAGAATTATTGCAAAAATTGAAGTTATAGCAATAATAACAGCTTTCGGCGTCTTTGATGTTGAATCCTTAGTTTTATAAGTAACCGATATGCATCTGTATTTGTTATAAATCCGGTTATATACAACAATTAAGACAGCAATTCCGGGAACGCATATAATTACTAATAAAATAGCACCTGTTATAATGCTGAAAAGAGACAATACACCTGTCACAATCATACAAATGGAGTAAATTGCCCACATCAAGCCATTCGCACGGTTGTATGAGGGAATATCCGCTATTTCTTCAGGTCTTACGGTACTTCCTGACCAAAAGTGCATCGGGTCTTTTCGTTTAAACGCCCAAAGAGCAATTAACCCAAAAATCGATGAACACAACCAACATATAACGGAAAATATAATATTCGCAAACGACATTATTGTTTCCTCCTTGCCATCTTTCGAAAATGTTATGCTTATAATAAAATATATATGATGTTAACTAATGTTTATGTATAGGAATGACTTAAGCCTGTTTTGGAGTAAGTTAGTGTTTAAGTGTGGATTAGTTGACTCCATACTCATCCATAATTTTCAATTCTATCGTTTACATCAAACAAAATTGTGTAATAATTTCGTTAAGGATATCAAGTAACTCCTTCAATAAGCCCTAATCTTCTAAATTTTAGAAGTCTTTCAATCGCAAATACAGCCTGCCATATTACTCTCGCTTTTTCAAACACTTGGGGGTAATTACCATTCTAAGTCCACGTAATATCCCAAATACCGTTCATAGGCAATGTATCAATTAGCAACTACCCTTTTGTTTGCAAACTTTCTTTTCACCGTTCCTTGTGTTTCCTTCAACCTTTTCTCTAGCGATTCATTTATATCTATATCGATCTGGTTTCTATCAACAGGCAATATGGCTTCAAATACATCCTCAAGCCCATCACTGTGCCTTAAACACAATAATTTAGCCATTCTTTCAGCACCAACTACATCTTTTTCGGGATGGTTGATACATTTCATACATTTCGCCCCCAACGAATGTTTTTGACATATTATACACCTTGACCTCTCATTTACAAACATAACTTGTTAAAATATACTGGAGGCTTGCACCTGGTTGAGGGGCGTATGATTATGCAGATAGGTAAATCATTTAGCACGGTTTCAACTTGCATCCGGGCGAGGGCGTATGATCAACTCTTATCTAATTTTGTATTCTTTTCCCTCATGCCTGATT
>DASRMZ010000180.1:0-8877 GCA_035647675.1 Thermoclostridium sp.
CGGGAGATTACAAAACTGCTTTCTCGAATCCATGTCTGTGACTTTTGCTGATTGAAAAGCAGCTTCGGCATTTGTAAAAGTTAAACCGTCATATTTTACTATACATAGGTAGAAGTTCGATAAGAAACCATACTTCCCACTAAATGAGTTAATCATAATACTACTCCGTTCTACCTTACATAAGGTTAGGATTAAAACCTTGAATCTTTGTGTTGTTACTACCACATTTCCCACATACATTATTAAAGTGTCTTGTCTTTGTTAGACAATATCCGCAAAACATATGAGTTGGTTCAACATCTGTCAAGTAAGCATCTGTTAAACAATCGGGACAGCCATTTATAATCTCTTGGGTAAATGCTTCTCCAGGAACACCTTCGTATAGTTCTCCAGATTCATTTCCGTTTTCTATAGATATCAGTATCTTAACTAAATCGCTTTCGTTTTCAAATATTTTGTAACAATTATTACACCGAATCATGCGACCCCTCCTTTACTTTTTTGAACTATCTTTTCAATTTCTTGTAAAGAAATAGGAGTGTACCTAACACACTCCACACAAACATTAATATAAGAATCTGAATCTATCTGTTTATTGTGACGATGCCCATGAATATTAATGTATTTTGTAAAAGATCTCCTTGATACGGGCTCATGCGATAGCACGTATTGTTTTCTAAATACAACTGGGTGATTGACAGCTTCTACAAATCCTGTCTCAACCCACCATTTGGGCTTCATCCTTCTATCGTGATTTCCGCAAATTAAATATTTCTTGCCTTTTAACCTCGTTATGATATCCCTTACATTTTCTTGGGTGAGGGGGCGGAAGAGCCCCACGTCACCTAGTACATAAATAATGTCTTTTTCAGATACTCTATTATTCCAGTTGTTAATAATAGTTTCATTCATTTCAGTTATATTTTCGAAAGGTCTATCACAGTATTTGATAATATTAGCGTGGTTGAAATGCATGTCTGAAATGAAAAATACTTTACCCATAGATAAATCCCGCCCTTATATCAAGCCCATTGTCCTGAATATACTTTAATGCAGCAGCTTTGTCTTCTTCTGTCAGTTTGTCTACTTCATTTCCGTCATTGCTTAAATAGTACCCGATGTGCTTTGCTTTCCTGTCGCAGTCGTCTTGAGTAAGCCATAGCTCCCACATATCTTCGGGATATTCTTCTTTACCGAGTTCGTGGACAGCATAAAAATCATCTGTTACACTAACATCAAGAATAATGTCAGTAAAATTATAGTCTTTTTCATATCTTAGGATTTCCAGACAACTATGTATTATAATCATATCTCCACCGTCCTTACTTATATAATTCAATATAATCCATTATAGCACTTGTTAATTGCTGTAGGTTTCGTTCAGACGGTACTGCAATATACCAGTCAACACTACTGTTCGTATGAACACTAAAACCACCCACATAAAGACCGTGCCTTCTGGTACTATCAGTAATATCCATGTAGTCGTTGAATGAGAAGTTTTTAGAGGATACCCTTCCGTAACGTTTATGGATAATTTTAACAAGATAACCACCATAGGCACCTGCAATTCCGTTAGTACTCAGTGTTATTTCTGCTCTCCTGTCACCGTCGATCTTAAGTATTCCGCTTCTGTCAAACCACTTGATGTATTTATTTTTGAAAATACTGTGATTAAATTCTGTAAAGGTCACTTTCATACCTCCTATACTACCCGCCCCTCTGTGGGGGGGATTTACTCGATCATTGAACGTATAAATTCTTTAGCTCTGTTAGCTCCGATATCTTTAACTCCGTTGTCTATTAGTGTTTGAGCCATTTCGTCTTTCCTCTCTAACACATTCATGACCTTCTCATCGATAGTATTCTTACATACGATGCGGTACACGTTTACGCAATTCTTTTGTCCTATGCGGTGCAAACGTGCGTATATCTGATTCATATAGGCAGGACTCCAGAGAGAATCTATACATATTATTCTGCTGGAGGCTGTTAGAGTTAGCCCTTCCTGTGCTGCCTGCGTCATGAGAAACAACTTACACGAGTCATCGTTTTGAAATCTGTAAACTTCTTTTTGTCTATCCGAAGTTGTCATTTCTTTTATAAGTCGTTTACGCTCTTCTGCTGATACGGAAGGGTAGTGAGAATCGACATACTTTTCAGCGACATGTGCAGGTTTTCCTTGTGAGTCAATGTCTCCATGTATGATCGCTGGATTGTATTTTTTGTACCTCTTTGACATGATGTTAACCATCGTTCGGAACCTTGAGAACACAACTACCTTGTGACCACCATCATCGATCAAATCTTCAAGCATATCGTCAAGTGTAAGGAGCTTTATTGACTTCTCTTTCGACTCAATGAGGGCGGGGGCGTCAGTGATCTGCTGTAAACGCATTAACTTAGCAAGAGCATTGGGTACGTTATCCAATGAAGTTTCTTTCAAGTCTTCTATAATGTCTTTGCGTACTGCGTCGTACAACTTTGACTGTCCTGGTGTCATAATTACAGGTATTGTTGTGTAAACTATATCTGGTAAATCTTTTAATTTGTCTTTCTTAAGTCTTCGTAGCATGTTCTCGTGCAGTACCTCTTTAAGTTCGTTGATGTTCTTATAACCAACAACCTCTTTACCCGCATAACCGCCAAATATACCGTAACGTCTTCTAAATTGCCACCAATTCATATCTAACTTTCCACCAAGTTTAAGGTAGTTAAAAGCTTCAAGGGGGTTATTTGGGATGGGAGTTCCTGTTAGAAGGTACTTGTATTTAATGGGTATCCTATGAATTACTGAACCAATCTTACTATTGGGGTTTTTAATACGGTGGCACTCATCAAGTACAACAAAATCAATCCCAATTTTCGTGTCAAACTCATCGAAACTTGCAACACATATGCGGAATGTTTCATAAGACACAATTATGAAAGTACAATCTGGATCTCGTGCAATATTGTTAATTATTTCGTGACGTTGGTTTGGAGTACCCGTAAAAATAACAGCTTTTAAATCAGAATGTTTCTCTATCTCGTCTTTCCAGTTATAGATAAGAGATGCCTTACAGATAACTAAACCACGTTTAAGCATACCTGCTTGCTTCTTCATTCCTATACCGTCAATTGTGCATTTCGATTTTCCCAAACCCATTTCATCTGCTAATAAGAGAAAATTCCTTTGGTAGATTAGATTTGAGGCACGAATTTGATAGTCATAAGGTTTAGTTTTAAACTTGTAATCTATAAGTGGGGTGGGGGGAATGCTTTCTTCTGGTATACCTCCTGGAGTAGCCTGATCCCCCCGCCATATAATAAGATGGTTCCCCATTATTGTTTCAAACGCTACCCTGTTGTAATAGGGGACAGCCCATAATTTGGTCTTGGGGTTAAAGGTAGCGTTAGGTACTTTGTTCATAGAGTACACAAGTTCAGGGAGGGGGTTAAAGTATATTTTAACCCAATCACGCCCATTGATAGTTACTTTTTCTGCGTATATCAAAAAACCACTTCCATTCAGTTGTTAAATGTTTTTGTTCTTCTTGTGCAACTCCCGAAGATACTTTGCACGTTCTTTTGCTCTTTGTTTCTTAAGCCCTTCCTTGTAGTCTCTTTGAGTTGCGTTAATAAAGGACCGTATCCGCTGTCCATAGTGACGGGTTCCTACATGTGCATTTAAGCTTACTTTTCTAAGGTATTCCACTACCTCTTCCACTGAATATCTTTCCTCAACCTTTACGTTAATTGATGAGATATCGAACTTAAATAAATTACCCTCTTCAGTACTAAAGTACTTTTCCCAATCTTCTAAATAACTTAATAGTTTAATCAGAACCGTTTCCTCTGTAGCCCTATATTTTTTATGGAGAATTAGAGATTCTTTTTCAGAGATAGTTTTAAGCCAATCCCCACAATAATCATCCCATGTATGATCAGTTTCGTATGTTTTGTTTATAATAGCCATTAGGTATCTTTGTAAACCTATTGAATGTTCAAATTCAATAGTGTCGGCGTCAAAATCAATCGTTATGTAATAGGGCTGTGAGTATATAATACTTTGTGCAATTTTAAAATCACTCCTTATTTTTGTTTCGATACAGTTTTTTAACTTACTGTAAAAGGCAATATCGTAATCATTCCTGTAATTTTTATTACAGAATTTCCCAACTGCATTAATTATTTCATTGCGTTTAACATATGGGAGTATTCTGCTAACCTCTTTGTTAAACCTACCTTTAATGTCTGGGTACTTGTGACACAGACCAAGAGAATATTTTTGCAGATCAATTCCGTAAACCCTATTCACGAAACTATCTAAGCTTATTTTCAGCATCCTTCCAGTCCTTTCTGTCCTTGATTTTAAAGCCTAAATGCTGTAAATACTCGACATAAGTCATTCCCTTATTATAGGCAGATGTCCTCAAAGCATTATACATCTTAGGATAATGCTTTTGTTTGGGGGGAAGTAAGTAGCCGTTTTTATCACACATACTCTTTAGCTTTTTAATATACTTAAATTTTTTATCGTAAGTGAAATTAAACCCAAGACCCCTAAAATAGGATACCCCACCAACCATACACATATTTTTATATGCGTTATAGTTTATCCTTCTTAACTCAGAAATGTTTATATCTTTACCATAATGGTATAGGAGATATAATCGAACTTGTTCTGTAGTTCTCCTGAAGCGTATATCGTTTAAAATACAAACTTGATGATTTAATAACAAGAGTTCATCAAACAAATCCTTGTTATTTAGATATAGCTTGTACAGATAGTAATTTATCCCCTTGAGTTCTTTTAATGATACGACGTTATTTCTTGAAAATCCCGCTATCTCTTTAGTAGAAAGTAACACAATTAACACCCCCCATCTATAGGGTAGGTGGTGTATTAGTTTGCATAACACTTGCTATTTTTCTGGTGGGGCGGGGCGTTTCTTTTCAAGATTATGTAATATTTGATCTATATCCTCATCTGATATAAGGATAGAAGTTTTGTGTAAAGCTTTAATGGCACTTTTTATATTGCCCATGTAGACATCTACTATGATTTTTACAACATCGTCTTCAGACAATTTTTCAGCACGATACATAGCCATTAGAGTTGTGACCAACTCTATTGAGTTAATGCCCCCGTTTAGAAATTTGTTTTTTAAATATTTACTAACGTTGTTTACTTGTTCATTTGAATACATATAAATACCTTCCTTAACATGATTATAGACCATGTAATTAAAAATCTCAATAGTACTTTATACCATTCAAATGATCAAACACGCTATATTACGTAAACCTACACGGCAGGGTCGTTCTCAAGCCCTAATAACATAGCAAACAAGTCTATTTCGCTTCCGATGATTTTAACATCCCCTGTAAATAGATCAACTGCTGTAAAAGTCTGCATTTGTCCACTGGATTCTCTTACGCCTACAATGTATGGGGTTACGTAATCGACAATCCCCTGAATGACTTGTCTTTTGTTCTTTCTTGTGTATATAGTTCCTTTATAGGTTATATTGTCACCTTTTCTAAATAGTTTATCTGTGGGGACTACTTTTTTAACGTCCTCAGCCATCTTTAGCATTTGTACCACCGCCTTCCATGAAGTCGTAAATAGGTTTCCATATTTTTTTGTTTAATTCTTCGTATACTTTCATGTCACTTACTTTTGCACCATATTTGCAAGCAATCAACTCATTCTCTATAGGATCTTCACAATAATCCATCATGTGTCCTACTTCGTGACCAAGAACATATTTCAGATACTCGTATACTTGATCCTCAGAAAATCCTTTTAAGAACTTATTTGCCCTATCAAGGGATATAAAAATCTTACCACTCCCCATAGCTACAAAAGAAGCATATTCGTTATGGAAGTCTTTAAAGGCTCCTGAGTCCATCATTAACTTTGTTACAGGAAGTGAGCATAGCGCTCCCATGAAAATATCGTCAGGTATAAAAATAATTTGTGGGGGGCTGTACTCTAATATACTACAAACTTCTTTAAGTATATTTATTATATATGTTTTTGTTAAATAGCTATTCTCCATACCGCACCTATGCTTTCTCCAGGGTATTTTTGTGTAGCGATTATTCTTGCGGCAACCCCATTACATGATTTAATCAGTACACACCTTTTGGTTTCCTTTTTGCCTACCCAGACTCTAAAAACATACTCCTTGTCTGTTACCATATTGGACACCTCCTTTGTACATTTTGACTTAATTTAATCCCACCAACTATGGTGGGGTTATGGTTGTTTGTATAGCCAAGGAAATTCTTTAAGTATTATGCCAGTTGAATTTGTGTCCTTGGCTACTTTTAACACAAGGTCTTGTAGTTTAGCTTGTACTGAAAATAATGTGTCTTGACACATCAAGTCGTCATCTTTCCATAAAAGTTTTTGCAATTCGATTAATTTGTTTAGCATATTTTTTTTGGTCATATAACAACTCTTTCCTTTCTCTTGAATAATTCCTGTACTGATTGAGCAAAGAACTCAATATTTGTGAAGTTGTTCCGCCCGCCTGTATAATCTTTGTCGTGGGCGGCAGTTCTGATTAGCACATTGTCGTACCAATCATATCCACGAACATCCCGTAATGAAAAATACACATACTGTTCGCTTTTCTGAATAAATCCTGAAACATAAAAATGCCCCACACTCCAATTAACTAATTTTGAGGAGGGGGGCAAGTTTTTGTTAATGTATTTCTTTAAATCTCTTGCAAATGCTTTGAAGTCCTCTGTCTTATAACAAGAACTTTCAAAGTAATGGTTTTTCCACTTTTTCATCACAGCACTCATCCTTTCAATTTTATTCAAATACAGTTCCTGCATAATGAACACACTTATTCTCATAGTCAAAGTCTTCTGGAAGATACTTACCGTATTGTTCCTTCAGTTCACAGAGAAGTTCTTCTTTGTTCTCATACCCTTTAGCAAAAAATGAAGGGTATCTTTTGACTGGTGCAATGTAAAAATATTCTCCAACGTCAAATTCATTGTTGGTAAATAGCGAATAGGCAGTACCATCGGCGTTACTATAGTAGAACATGCCAGCATTTTCTGCTACCTCGTACTCGTCAGCTTCGTTATTGTCTGCATGGTTTTTCAAGTCTTCGTTTGTTACATATAAACCATAATCAGAGACACCATAAGTTTTCATTGACACTTGCAATCACCTGTTTCCTTTCTACCACTTGTTACGTTTAAAAAAGTTCCACACACGGGTAATGCGTTCTTTTGACCAATCATCTGACTCCTTCTGGATAGTCCAGATCGTAAAAGAGCCTTGTCAGTTCTCCTTCATCGTCTACCCTCCAGCTATTATCTACATACTCCCAGTCATCGGGTAAAGGAATTTCATCATCATCATCATTAGCGATTTTAATAGCCATATCGATAGCTTTTTCTTTGGGGAGATTGTCTGGAACCTCTACTTCCACAACACCATAACACTCCCAAGTTACTGGTACACGAATCTTTTTCATGATAAACCCTCCTAAAAATCAACATAAAAATAACACTCATATGAGTGCTTAAATAACTACTTATTTACTGATTAACATCAATCCCCGTTATTAGCCTGAATTTTCCATGGTCGAAATTAGGGATATCTATAATGACCTGCTTTTCTCTCTGTGTAAGACCGTTCCACCATTCAGTACAAGCATTTGTATTGTCACGAATTTTTAAATAACCACCTGTGGTTTCATGTTCAGAATGTTCAGATTTTTCAGCATCTGACATTTTATCTGACCGAATCCAGTCAGCAGGTCTGAAATCAATTCTGTTCATCAACCAACATGCTTCTGAATTTTTCCATTGCTCAAAGGTCATTTCTGTTTCTTTATCAAAGAACTTCAACTTGCGACTTTGAGTATTGAAGCATCCTGCCACATTGGAAGCCTTGTTCCAATCACCGCTGTTGCAATTACCGCTGTTGTAATCACCGCTGTTCCAATTACCGCTGTTGCAATCACCGCTGTTGCAATTACCGCTGTTCCTATTACCGCTGTTCCTATTACCTCTGTTCCAATCACCGCTGTTCCAAGCACCGCTGTTGCAATCACCGCTGTTCCTATTACCGCTGTTGTAATCACCGCTGTTCCTATTACCGCTGTTGTAATCACCGCTGTTCCTATTACCGCTGTTCCTATTACCACTGTTGTAAGTACCGCTGTTGTAATCACCGCTGTTGCAATTACCGCTGTTCCTATTACCGCTGTTGCAATCACCGCTGTTGCAAAGACCAGTGCATGCCTTTCCTGTGTTCACTCTGGTTAGTAATTCCTGCCATGTGATTTCTCTTACTATTTGAATCTTATTAGTGCAGCACTTGTCACCTTTTTCCGCAACTTCACCAAGGGCAATGACTTCTGCAACCTTGTTGCTGAGGTCAAATCTGTAATGATTGAAACAGTCTTTCGCCTGTTTGCAGAAGTGAAAACCACTGTAACAAACACGTGGTTTCACATCTTCTTCATAGATCTTGCCGACCATATACTGAAAACCTCTGCATGTCCAATCAGGATTAAATACTTTGAAGCCTCTGATCATTTCCACACCTCCTCTACACTAATCCCCGTTATTAGGCTGTTTTTTTTTATATTTGAAAGCCCTCTGGATATCTTGTGCAAGTGAACTCGCCACTGATACCTAAATCATTTCGTGACTTCCCACATTTTTCACATTTCATCTCTGGAATAGCGTTGTCGTGAAAGTTTCTGTCATCATAACCCCGTTCCTCTTTTGTAATATATCCACAACTTTCACATTCATAGATTGCGTAAAAATCTCGTCTATGCTGTGATTTAATTTCTTTAATTTTCATTCACTTTTCCTCGCTTTCGTGATATTATTAATTTGAGTTTTTAC
>DASRMZ010000181.1:0-4860 GCA_035647675.1 Thermoclostridium sp.
AATTTCCTTTCATATCAGCAAGAGTGTACATAACTGCTGCAACACCCCGCCAGTTATTGTTACAGTTCACACTCGCACATACCTTAGCTGTCATTCAAGGGTATCCGTGCGGATGATTGTCATTCCGAGCTTGCCGAGGAATCTTACGCTAAAACAAAGATTCCTCACTACGTTCAGATTTAAAGCCACTCTTATTTATAGATTCCTATCATACGATTTTAAGCTATCCTTAAAACGCAAAAATGATAGCTCAATTAGTTTATCCAACAGTTCTTGATAACTAATCCCACTAGCATCCCATAGCTTTGGATACATACTAATACTTGTGAAGCCTGGCATGGTATTTATCTCATTGATAATAACTTTTCCTGTTTTATTTTCCACAAAAAAGTCCACGCTGGACAATATGGAGCAATCCAATGCATTAAAGGCTGTTATAGCATCCTTTTGGATGGTTTTAATGATATTTTCGTCTAATTTAGCAGGAATGACAATTTTTGAATCGCCATCAATATACTTAGCGTCATAATCATAAAACTCATTACAAGGAATAATTTCACCCACTATGGATGCGATTGGTGAATCAAATCCCAGCACAGCACATTCTATTTCCAGGCCATCTATATATTCTTCTATTAAAATTTTGCTATCATAATTTGCAGCAATCTTTAAAGCATTTAACAATTCCCTTGGCTCTTTGACCTTTGAGATACCAACAGATGAACCCTCATTTGCAGGCTTTACAAAGCAGGGATAGCCAACAGTATCATTAACCTTTTCCTGAATTGTAGAAATACCATTATTTAAATCCCGTTTTTTTACTACAATATACTTGCCTTGGTTAAGACCAGCATGCTCAAAAATAATCTTACTTACTGCTTTATCCATTGCACAAGCCGACGACAGCACATCACATCCAATATAAGGTATACCAGCCAATTCGAACAATCCTTGAATGGAACCATCCTCACCATTTGTTCCGTGTAATACAGGAAAAACGATATCTATTTCTCCATCACATATATCCTTCAAAAAGTTTACAACGGTATGTACCACTGGTCTTTCACTGTTTGATGAGCTACTAAACTCAGACAGTGCTATCTGTTCCCATTCTCCAGTGCTTATATGTTTATATTCACCTTTAAAGGGAAGCCATTCGCCTTTTTTGGTAATCCCAACAGCTAAAATATCGTATTTTTCTTTATTGAGATTTTCCAGAACTGATTGTGCAGATGTTCTTGATACTTCATGCTCTGACGATTGACCACCAAAAAGGACAACAACCTTAACTTTTTCTTTCATATCCCCACCTCGCATGATTTGCTAAAAACCTCATCTGATTATACATGAAATTACCCGCCTTTTACAAGGCGGGTACAATTTTTAAGGAAATTAATAACCCTATTCAAGTATTTCTTCTTCATATATCTCTTCAGTGCTGGTTTGTATCTCTTCAGTACTGGTTTGCTGGAAATCCCCTTCCTCCGGCATTACTGAAAAGCTTTGTTTTTTATCAATCAGAGCTTCATTTCTTGGAAATTCATTATCAAAACGGAAACTACCTTTGAATTCTTTCTGTTCCTTGCCATTTATAATGAATTTCACTGTTTCGATATCCTTCAGCTCGGTCAGTGTGTTAACAACGGAGAATATCGTCATCTCTTCAGCCTCTTTACCACCAGGATGATTATCTACAAACTCTTTTGTCATGTCAACAGTTGCCATCCGGTTTTCAACCTTAACAGGGGATCTAAGAGCAGCTCCCTCAGGTATTGTAGCCATTAACTCACTGTTTGAGGGTCCATTAACAAGTTCCTTAACCAGTAATGCAGCTAATTGCTCCGTCCCCTGCATTGCATCGTTCATACTCAAATAATGTATTTCGTTTATCAAGCCGGTCCCATCCTGATTAGAAAAATAAAGAGTTACCGGTAGCTTTTCATTCAACCTTCGTGCATCATCTTCTGTTAAAACAATACTGCTTACTGGACTAACCTCATCCTCCTGAAGCTGTTGCATGGCTTTATCAGTTGTTTTCATACAACCACTAATCAACAAGATTACAATAACTAAAATGACTATAAGTATATTTTTCTTCACGTCTTAAAACCCCTCTCGGATTTATCTAAAATATACTTATGCCTTTAAACGGACAAATATACACGCCCTTAGTGATAATTTTCCAACAAAACGGCGCAAGGTAACAGCACGGGAAACGGTCACAAACTATGTTTGCAGCGACCCCTGCAGTCTGAAACATGCCTCGGTGGTTTGTTTCCTTTGTGACAAAAGCACCCGAATCATTCGCTACTTATTTTACTCATCGGATAATTTTTTTGTGTGAATTTAGTTTTGCTATTATATTTTCGTGCGCTACTCTCCAATGCAACCTGAAATAGGCCTCGGTGGTTTGTTTCCTTGTGTTGCTCTAACAATTAGCACGTACATAATCAATCATATTTTTCCCTGCAATAGCCCCCTGACCTACGGCTACTGATATCTGCTTGAAAATCCCTGTGCAATCCCCTGCTGCATAAAGTCCAGGTATATTAGTTTCCTGATTATCATCTACAACAATGGACTGATCTTGAGTTGTTGCAATGCCCATTTTCAAAGCAAAATTTACACTTGATGCTGAACCGTAAGCAATAAAGAGCCCGCTAAGAGCTGCCTCCGAGCCGTCTTCAAAAACTATCTTTTCAATAACCTCTTCCCCTTCAAAGGAGGAAATGGGCTTTTCATTTATCGGAAACTTATCTATTAATGATTCCTGAGTAAACTCGGTTTTTTGACCATTTGTGAAAATCGTAATATCTTCAGTCACATTGAGTAGTTCGTTTGCTTCACTAAGTGCAAAGTCCTTATATCCAAGAACCCCCACCGTTTTACCCCTATAAAAGAAGCCATCACAGGTTGAACAATAACTAATACCCTTGCCCTCAAAATTTTTCAAATTACGAATTCTAATATTTACACGTTTTTGACCTGTAGCAATTAGAACAGAGAGTGCCTGATATTCATTGCTCGCTGTTTTTACACGGAAAACATCTTCCTTATCTATACCGATAACCTCATCGTCAAGGATTGTACCACCAAGACGTTTTAGCTGTTGCTCACCTTCACTAATGAGCCTTTCTCCCGAGATGGGCTGTGCAAAACCATAATAATTCTCAATTTCCTTTGCCTTCTTTAAGGTACTGTCACCTGTTCCGATGACCAATGTTTTCATATTGGAACGTATTGTATACAAAGCGGCAGATATCCCAGCAGGACCATTACCAATAATAATGCAATCATATACCATAATTACTCACCTCTTTAATTGTATTTTACAGGTTATTAGTCACCTAAACAAGGCTTATTGCATAAAATAAGACTGAATCATTTAAATAGAGGGGATTATAATGTCTGATTTTTCAAATTATATTCAAGGGCAAATAACCAAGAAAAAAATAGAGAAAGGGATTGACATGTTTCGCAATGAAAGCACTGCTGATTTGAAAAGAAAGCTTAGAAATGTGGACATTAACGAAACAATGAAAAAACTTGATGAATACGATAGTAATACTTTCAAGGAGCTAGGTATTAATATTAACGAATATAAGAATCAAATTACAGAGGCAGACATTCAGAAAATTAAACATGTCCTGGGCGAAGACAGTGATAAACTCATACGAAAAATACGTGATATACTTCGCTAAATATCATTAAAAAAGCAATTACCAGAAAAATGTTTAAAAGGAGGTTGAACATTCATGGCTGAGGGAATGGACGACAAGATTCGACAAATTTCCGATATGCTTAATAGCCAAGAAGCGCAGGAAGGTATTCGCCAATTGTTCAATAGTATGAATAGACCTTCGCAACCGCATGAAGACACAAATGACGAAAAACATGAGGCAGGGCAAGATATAATGGTAAACCCCGGAGGATTATCACTGCAAAACTCCGATTGGTTTGGAGATATGCAAAACTTACTGACCAAGTTTAGCAGCGTAGAGGATTCACGGATGAAATTACTGCGTTCAATACAACCATTTTTAAATACAAATAGGAAAGAACGCTGTAGCACCTGTCTCAACGTCCTAAAAGTAGCGGGTATGCTTAGAGCTTTTACGAACAATAGCGGGAGGTTGTTATAATGTCAGAAAGCAATGAACTGCTAAATATACCTTTACCAAGCGAAAGGGATGACTATATTAGGGATTCTTACACACATTCATCTCCACTTTCTTTTTCAGGTGGAACACCCGACATAAAAGCATTACTTAAAAAAATACAACTCGATGACATATTGTTATTGGGTTTAATTATTTTACTTGCAACTGGAGATGAATGTGATAATTTTCTTCTTATTTTACTTGTTTTTATCTTTTTGACAGGGCTGGATAAACAATTCCTATCGTTCATATGATACCTTGATAGTTGTACTTAATATTTTCTTTTGAAAACCCGCTTCTTATTTTATAGGTTAGTGAAAGAAGCGGGGTTGTTTTATTGGAGCCATTTTAGTGGGATATTACCGACACTGTCGAGGCATCACATCTATACTCCCATACATTACCTACTCAATATTGAATATTATCCCCTCATGTTGCACAAAATTTCAATAACTAAGCATTTTACTATGTGGTGCCTTTTGCGTACCACTGCAAATATATTGTGTATGCACAGGATGTACAGCTAATATTTTAAAGAGTACATCGCAAGAGCATTATTAAGGGTACATCGCAAGAGCCCTAACTGTTTCAAACCTTATTTGATTATGACTTTAATAATACTCTTAGAATAAACTGAAATGAGGGAGATTATGCAAAAGCAAAAAGTAGTAAGAATTATTATAGCTGTTCTTATTGCAAT
>DASRMZ010000182.1:0-4519 GCA_035647675.1 Thermoclostridium sp.
CTTTCAATTGTTAATAAGGCATAAGAAGCTATATAAGGTATGCCTTTGTTCGATAAGATTGTAGAAGATGTCACCAACTTTGATGTCATGCTTGTTTGACTTCTTGATATGTTATATAAGACATTAAATGTTTATACCCTATATATTGGAAATTACATCACGCAAATAATACCTTTTACCGTTAGTAAGGGTTTAGCCTTTGAGCTTTTTATAAGAATTAATAAGCGATTGAGTGAAGGTCAATGCGTGCACTAAAGGCTTCTTGACTCGCTCTGCAAAACGCGTTTTTGCTTCAAAAATACGTTTTGCAGAGCGAGAATTTTAAAACTCAAGTGTTTACAAAATCCCTATACTCTTGGGGAGTCATATTTGTCATCTTTTTGAAAAACCGTGTGAAGTTCGTTGCAGTTCCATAACCAAGGGCTTCAGCTACAGCATTTACCTTCATATTCGGATTTTCAAGAAGCAGCTTTGCTTTTTTCATACGAATATCACCAATGTAATCGGAAATATTCACTCCCACTTCCTGCTTAAAAAGTCTAGATAAATATGAAGGGTTGAAGTGAACTAAATCCGAAAGACGAATTAGCGTAATCTCATCTTGAATATGTACGTTGTCATTGATGTGTTTTTGTATAATGCCAATAACATCCTGAGTTCTTTTTTCCTGCTCCTGCTTCTGAATATCTAGTAGGATCGACCCAAGTTTATATAAATAATCAATAGCATCATTCCAAGAATCGTGTTCGCTAACCTTCATAAGTTTGTGTATACCAATCTTAAAAGCAACCTTCTCTATTATGTTCCACCTATTGATATAAGATAGAAGCACCAGTGCAATCGAAGAATACTGTTCTATTGCAACTATATTGTGCATACTTTTGACTGTTCTCAAACTTTCTGTTAACTCGTCCATTAATGAAAAAAAATCTTCCTTCTTTCCATACTCCAGTGCCTCAGCAATAGATTCAAATCGAAGCCTGTTTGTTGATAATTTCTCATTTTCTTTCTCCTGTGTATACTTTAAACCCTCCTCAATAACACCACGACCTGTTAAAAGCATAGCTGAATCCTGACCAAAGCGATAGTTCAAAACCATTTTCAATGTGTCAAATCGGTCTGGTAAGTCCATCCACCCAGCACGGCTATCATCCAGCGCAAAGGATACAGAGATTTTCATCGATTCCATACAAGCTTTTTGGACTAAGTCAATAGTTCCTTTTACAAAGGTAAGGCATTCTTCCCAATCCTCTTCCTTTACGTCATCTAAAATTTTGGGTTGAAATAGCCACACCAAATAAGAGCTCTCATCAGTAAAATAGATATACTTAACAGATGATGAAAAATATTGATCTGCGATTAGACTGATACTGTACATTCTCCTTGTATGCTCTGAGTATGGTATCCCTTTAGGATTATTGTCCAAATGGCCTACAAGCATAATAACATCAGATGATGCACGAAGACCTATTCCAAGTTCGTCAAACTGATGCTGGTCGATTTCATTTCTATAAAATCTCCCCTTAAGAACTCCATTCAAATAGATATCACGTAATAATTCCTTTGTAGTATCTGCCTGTTTTTCAGCCTCCTGAAGTAAGGCATCGAGTTTAAAGCTTTTTTCTATGTCATTAACAGCATTTTCAACTGTTTCAATTACCTTATTGTACCCTTCTGTTTTTAGGATATAGCTTACCCCTTCATATTGAATTGCAGTATATACATATTCAAATTCATTATAACCTGTTAAAAATATAACCTTACACTTTGGCCATCGGTTTTGAATTTGCTCCAGTAGCTGCAATCCACTCATCCCTGGCATACGTATATCTGTAAGCACTATATCTATACGCGTTTTTTTAAGTAGCTCCATAGCTTCATCACCTGAATATGCCTTGTAAACATCAAGTTCTAGGTTGTTCTGGTTTTGGAACACCTCATATAAACCATCAGCTATAATAGCTTCATCATCTACAATTAATAGGGTATACATAGCTATCTCCTTTTGTGCTTCTCCGGATTTTCTTATTCCCTGCTCCCTTGCTTTTTTTCTTTATATGCTAAACAAGTCTTAATACCGATTTTTAATATTAATTCTTAATTTCTAGTGCACCTGTGCGAATTGTGCGCAAAAATGTTGCAATCATTTGGTAAATCATCTTTTGTGAACTATACCAAATTGCCCTCATGTGGTATAGAAACAATGACCTTTAGTCCTCCCATATCTCCTTTTT
This sequence comes from Thermoclostridium sp., assembly GCA_035647675.1. GTDB lineage: Bacteria > Bacillota > Clostridia > DSM-8532 > DSM-8532 > Thermoclostridium. The sequence goes on from DASRMZ010000182.1 coordinate 2,235, forward strand.
CAATAATTAAACCATATTCATGTCCGAATTTTAACTGCAATCTTTGATGAATATTTGTAAGGGCTGTAACCTCTTCATTTTTATCGTTCTGAGTTAGTTTGTTATGAAGATATTCCATTTCTTCATATTGAATTTCTTCTCCATTATTTTCTACGATAATATGCAATCTATTCAGCAATTTATCAAAGCTTACTGTGAGTATACCACCTTTCTTTTTCATTCCTAATCCATGTTCAAATGCATTTTCTATAATGGGCTGCAGAATAAGTCGAGGGACGACTATATTAGAAAACTCTGATGGAAGTTCATCAAAGGATGCCTTTATTCTGTTTGAATAACGCATCGCCTGAATTTGCGTATAAACTCTGGCATGCTCTACTTCTTTTTCTAAAGGAACTTCATCGGCTGCACTGCGTGTTATAAACTGAAAATATCTGCCCAATTGCTCAGTAAATTCTTCAAGATTTTCATAATCCTCGATTCTTGCCATGGTATTGAGAATAAAGAAACTGTTATACAGAAAATGAGGGTTAATTTGTGATTGGAGCTGCTTCATTTCAGCCTTCTGCACAAGAATCTTCTGTTTATATGACTGTTCTATCAGAGTCTTCAACTCCTTAACCATTGAATTAAAATTTCTGTATATAAACCTAAATTCATCATCAACCTCATGCTCAATGTTTATATCAAGATTACCTTTCTTCACTTGTTTGAAGGATAAAACAAGTCTGTTCAGTGGTTTATGGATAAACTTATTTACATATATCGAATATATTATGATTACAAGTACAGCTATTGCAGAAAATACAAAAAACCATATTCTATATTTTTCTAATGGCTTAAAAACAGCTTCTTCAGTGACATATTTATACAAAATAGACTTGAAAAAGTGCGATGTTTTATACGCCACTAAATAACGAGTTCCATCAACTGTTATTATTTTAGCATTCTCCGTAACATCTGATACATCATCAAATATTTGTTGTTTTACTTTTTCATGAAAGTCATTATTATAATTTGTGGCAATTATATTACCATTGGAAGCATTATATAGCACAACACCTTCATCTTGGCTGTTTACCATTGTCTGCAAAGCCATCTCAAATACTTCCTTCGATAGCTCTGTGTTAATTAGAAATAAAGGCTCTCTCCCCGTCATATGTGAGGCAGGATATGGTGTAATTAGGTACATGGAATTGTCCATGTGTATAATAGTGGTGTCTGACTGTTCAGATGCAGTCTTCATGATATTGAATTTATCTTCGCTAAATTCGTTCACATCATTATTAACAACCTCCCTACCCGCATCGGGAATCATCACCTTAGAAGATTCAATATACTCACTACTATTTTTTAGCGCAACCAATCTATTTTGAATACGCAAAAGACCTTCCACTTGCTGAATATTGGTAAGCGCCTTAGACATAGTAGACATACGGTTTATATCTCGATCATTTATCAATTCGTATTGAAGTAATTGTATTCTGTCTATTTCATCTTCAATACCATCCAAATAAAAAGATACCTGTGAAATCATTGAATCAGATATTTCTTTACGTAGAATAGTCAATCCATTGTTATAAATTAAAAAACTCAACAAATAAATAGGCAGTAAAATTAAGATAAAGGATACTATCAGCCTTGTTATAACAGATACTTTCCATGATTTATTCGCCATTGCCCTTACCTCTGTAGTTTATACGTCTAACTATATACAAACAGTTATTCAACTGTCAATTGTGGTTCCCCCATTATCCTCTTTTTTAGAGCCTTCAGTCTGAAATACATTTCACGTGGCACCTGATCCTCAAAGAGGAATGGCGCAGTTTTCATAAAGCCAGGATCTTGGAAATCCCACCATGTAAGGGCTTCAATTTCTGGTCTAGCTGATGCTATCGTATAAAACTGTTCTATCCAATCAGCTTGAACATGCTCATCCCAAGGAGCATGCCAAAGACCTTTCGTTAAACCTATCTGTGACTGGGAATCAGCTGTTTCTACATTGCCCCGTTCTCCTCGTGCAGGACCACTGGGAACCCCCATCTCAGTTATGTGAACAGGTTTACCAAACCTTGCATACTCGTTTAAAAGAAGGCTTACAGCAACCATGTCACGAGCAGGAAAATACATTTGCACTCCTATTGCGTCGAAATCGATGCCTTTTTCTATAGCTCTTTCTAAAAAAGCTAAAGGAGATACAGGCTGTTCAAAAACAGGACCATAACAAACAAACTTTCCAGCGACATATTCACCAAAAGGCAAACAAACATTTATTAATGATGTAG
>DASRMZ010000183.1:0-2475 GCA_035647675.1 Thermoclostridium sp.
TCTTAAAATCGGTTCAGAAGAAGTTGAGCAACGAGCGTTTTGTGCAAAATGCAAAACCTGAAATTGTTGATAATGAACGCAAGAAACTGGCTGATGCTGAAAGTAAAATTGCTTCGCTGAAAGAGAGTATTGAATCGTTGGGAAATAGATAGTCTTTTAGAAAGACAGTGAAATTGTGTAGAGATGTTGCACGCAACGTCTTCTTATACAAAAGAATAAACCCCTTCTTTATCAATTAGTTGATAGAGAAGGGGTCTTGTTTTTAAAAGGTACAGCTAATTAATGTCCCTTTTTCGCTATTAATTACCTAAAAGACAAAAATTTAAACCATAACTAAAAGCCTAATGATGAATATTCATCTTATCTCACTACACATATAAGCTTTTGATAATTTAAATGAGTATTTTTGCACCCGTAATTATTAACTTATTAAAAAAAGAAAACAAATGAAAAAAGGAAATCCCGCAGTGGTAGGTTTAGCAGGCTTTGGAATGACAACACTCCTGCTTCAGTTACACAATCTTGGACTTGTTGGTTGGGGACCCATAATTAGCTTGGGGCTTATATTTGGTGGATTGGCACAAATGATAGCAGGCTTTCAAGAACAAAAAGTGGGCAATAATTTTGGATACAGCGCTTTTGTATCCTATGGAGCTTTTTGGATAGGGCTTAGTCTTATTAAACTGTTCAACCATTATGGAATCTACTCATCAAGTACCGAAGATGTAGGTTTCTACCTATTTGGATGGACGATCTACACAGCCATCATGTTTATTGCCTCACTTAGAGTGCACAAAGCAATGTCTATTACATTTGGAACACTGCTAATTGGCTTTATTTTACTGGTGCTTGAGCATTTCTATTTCCCTCAGCTCAAAGCCATTGCAGCAATCGATCTTATTATCTGTGCTTTTGCAGCGTGGTATATGATGGCAGGTATCATAATCAACGATTTGGCAGGAAAAACAGTTTTGCCAATGGGTGAAAAGTTCGTAAAATAAATGTAGAAACAAAACCATATAAACACAAAAGCCTCTGAAGATAGTATTTTCAGAGGCTTTTTTATTCTACATCACTTATGAGACTTTGAATAATATGGAGAAAATTATAAAGATGATGCTATTTACCTTTACATTAGATAGGTGACTATAGGTGAAATGAATTGAACATTGCAGATAATTTATAGCTCTTCAATTTTTTTTAATGCTTGTGAATGTGTAAATTTGTTACAGCTTATCAATTAATAACTATTGACCCGAATCTGTGTTTTTATAAATCACAAATATCAACATGAGTTATTATCTAAGCGTGCTTCTTCTCTATAGCTACGTGAAGCATAGCGAAACCAAGAAAAAGAGAAGAGTTCCAGATACGTGGTGATACAAAACAGGTTGTATCTTATATATCAACTATCATATACTTTAAAACTCATCGAAGATGACAAAAAGAAAATTGATTTCAGCCACATTCCTTCGCGACCTTTCCAATTTGCCTACAGCCTATTTTGCTTTGGTTATGGCAACTGGTATAGTCTCTATTGCTTCATACAACCTCAACTTTATCTATATAGCAAAGACGCTTTTCTATTTTAATATAGCGGCATATCTCTTTATGAGTTTCCTCTATATTTTAAGAATTGTTCTTTATCCAAAAAACTTCATGAACGATATTAAAGACCCTGCTAAAAGTCTAGGTTTTCTAACCTATGTGGCAGGTACATGTGTTTTGGGCACACAGTTTATTGTGATTGCCAGCAACTTTGCAATTGCATCTATCCTCTTTTATATAGGTAGCTTTGCATGGCTAATACTTATCTATACAGTTTTCACGGTTTTCACAGTAAAGAAAGACAAACCTCCTATCAACAAAGCCATTAGTGGAGTGTGGTTACTAATTATTGTATCCACTCAGTCGGTATCCATTCTTGCAAGTCAATTGACTGGACATATCCCTTTTGCCAACGATTTGGTATCGTTTTTTGCATTAGCTATGTTCCTTTGTGGCTGCATGTTTTACATTATTATCATTACGCTTATTGTATACAGAATGTCTTTCTTTGAGATGCGAGCCGAAGAGTTTGCTCCAGCCTACTGGATTAATATGGGTGCTGTAGCCATCTCTACTTTAGCTGGTTCTTCAATAATTCTGAACATACAACAATGGTCATTTATAGGTGAAATACTCCCTTTTCTTAAAGGCTTCACGCTGTTTTTCTGGGCTATAGGCACATGGTGGATTCCGCTCATCGTAATATTGGGTATATGGCGCCACGTTTTCAAGCAACTTCCTCTCAAATATCATCCTCAATATTGGGGCATGATATTCCCCATGGGCATGTACACAGCATGCACCATAAAATTATCGCAGGCTCTTGAGCTTCCATTTCTTATGGCTATTCCTACTTATTTCATTTACATTGCACTAGTAGGATGGTTCACTGCAGCCTTTGGCATGTTCTACTTTATTGGCAAGGAC
>DASRMZ010000184.1:0-2888 GCA_035647675.1 Thermoclostridium sp.
GGTTTAGGTTATCCACTTCTATTGCTACTTAAAAAGAGATTTAAAGGGTACACAAGCCTATAAGTGTTTTTAATGCACCTATAGGCTTATCTAAATAAAATATATATTCTATTATCTGAACATTTTGAATTACACAAAAAATATGGCCTTCTGTGTTAAACCCCTGTGTTAGTAATCCATTCCTATTTTCAATGCTTCCATTTCTTGAGGAATCAAATAGTGTTTACTTTCGGATAGAATCACATAAAGAGCCTTTTCAAAATTCTCTACAGATACGGTTTGTCTTTCCTTAATAAGCTTTCCAAGTAAAATTATATTTGCAAAAGCCACATTACCCATGTCAGACGCAATATTTATCGCAGGGATTAAAAAAGATTTAACATCATCCCTTTTTACATCCCTATCAACAATTGAGGAATCAATTACAATAATTCCACCTTCTTCAACCATATCCTCAAACTTATCCAATGAAGGCTTGTTCATAACAATAAGCTCATTACAGCTGTTAAGTACCGGTGAATCTACTGGGGTATCTGAAACAACAACACTACAGTTTGCAGTTCCCCCACGCATCTCGGGACCATAGGAAGGAAGCCATGAAACCTGCTTACCATCAAGCATTCCAGCCTGCGCTATAAGTCTTCCTGCAGACAATATACCTTGACCACCAAAACCAGCTAATACTATTTCATGTACCATTTACTACACCTCCAAGTCTTGGCCTTTAAACACGCCCAATGGATAATGCGGAATCATATCATTCTCAATACGTTTAAGGGACTCAACAGGGCTTAGACCCCAATTTGTAGGACAGGTTGATAATAATTCAACCATTGAGAATCCTATTCCTGCTACCTGTACTTTAAAAGCTTTCTTAACGGCTTGCTTTGCCTTTTTAATATGCTTTACATCATGAAGTGAAACTCGCTCTATATAAGCGGGTCCTTCAAGCGTTGCAAGCATCTCAGAAACATTTATAGGAAAACCATGCTGATCTGCAATCCTACCATATGGTGTAGTGGTGGAATATTGATTGATTAACGTTGTAGGAGCCATTTGTCCTGATGTCATACCATAGATTGTATTATTAATAAAAATAACAGTTATTTTCTCGCCTCTTGCTGCAGCATGTACTATTTCAGCTGTTCCTATTGCAGCTAAATCTCCATCGCCTTGGTATGTGAATACAATACTTTCTGGCTTGCTTCTTTTGGCACCCGTTGCAACTGCTGGGGCTCGTCCATGGGGTGCTTGAATCATATCACAACCAAAATAATCGTAGCTATTATATGAGCAACCAACAGATGCAATCCCAATCGTTTTACCTTCTATATCAAGCTCGTCCAACGCTTCGGCAACAAGTCGATGTGCTATACCATGAGTACAGCCTGGACAATAATGCATAGGTGTATCTTGTAAGGCTCTTGGTTTTTGAAATACTATAGCCATTTAATTACCTCCATAAATAATCCAAATTTAAACTTAAGAATAATCACTCATCTTTTCCATGAAGATTATATATTTTTCTTATTTCTTTCATTATGTCATCTCTAGCAGGAACCATTCCGCCCATTCTACCATAAAAATATACAGGCTTCCTACCATTAACAGAAAGCTTAACATCTTCAACCATTTGTCCAGAACTCATTTCTACTGTCAAAAATGCTTTTGCTTTGTCTATTACTTCATTAAATGCTTGGTCCGGGAAAGGCCAAAGGGTAATAGGTCTTATAAGACCCACTTTTATTCCTTCGTTTTTTGCCATTTCTATTACACTCTTTGCTATTCTAGCAACTATACCATAAGCAACAATAAAAACATCTGCATCTTCACAATTATATAGCTCATATCTACATTCGTTTTCTTTTATAACATTGTACTTTTCTTGAAGATCCAGATTCATTTTTTCAAGCACTGCAGGGTTTAAATGAATAGAAGTAACTACATTTTGTTCGCGATTCTTTTCATGACCCACTGTTGCCCATGATCTATCAAAAAGCTCAATAGGCTCCTCATCACGAAACTCAACAACCTCCATCATTTGCCCTAAATTGCCGTCTCCCATTATCATTGCAACCATACGGTATCGATCAGCAAGGTTAAATGCTTCAACCGTTAATTCATATAATTCCTGTACACTTGCAGGTGCCAATACAATCTGTCTGTAATCGCCATGTCCTCCGCCTTTGCATGATTGAAAATAGTCGCTTTGAGCAGGCTGAATGCCACCAAGGCCAGGACCACTTCGCACAATATTTACTACAACTGCAGGTATTTGAGAACCTGCTATATAAGAAAGGCCTTCTTGCTTTAAGCTTATGCCAGGGCTTGATGACGAGGTCATAACTCTTGTTCCAGTGCTGCCCGAGCCATAAACCATATTAATTGCAGCCACTTCACTTTCAGCCTGCAAAAACACTCCTCCAACCTTTGGCAATTTCTTTGCCATGTAATGCGAAATCTCGGTTTGGGGGGTTATAGGGTAACCAAAATAGTGAAGACACCCTGCACGAATAGCTGCTTCTGCAATCGCTTCATTTCCCTTCATTAATAATTTCTGTCCCATATGGTGCCTCCTTTATTTTTCCACGATAATAACACAATCCGGGCAAATGGTAGCACAAAAAGCACAACCAATGCATTTGTCCATATCAGTTACATACGCCGGATGGTATCCTTTTTCATTTAAATTCTGTTTGTTCATAGTAATAATATGTGTTGGGCATACGCTCACGCATAATTCACAGCCCTTACATTTTTCAGATATAAAAGTAACTTTAGCCAATTGTTTCCCCCTCCTGTTATTAATGTAAAAAATTTATATAATATCTTTTCAAATTATATGTTTTCTATTTAATTAATTATTGTTTTAAATCAGTGGTTCTCGA
>DASRMZ010000185.1:0-2111 GCA_035647675.1 Thermoclostridium sp.
GAAAGGGTCAAGGATAGTGTCTCCTTCATTACTCCAACTAATGATATGATCTTCCGCTAATTTTTCAGGAAATATTGCAGGATGCTTAAACGCTATTTTATCCTTTGTTGACTTTCCACTGCCTATATCATAAATCCAATAGTTATATCTTGTGCCAAAAGGTTTGGTCTTAAAATGCTGTTCTTTATATGTGCCATCTTTCATTTTTTTACGTTTTATCCTATCTTCTACATATTTATTAGGTCTATCTTTAATTAAATTTATTGCTCTAGGCTTACCCTTTGATAGTACAAACATATATTCAAACTTCTGTTGATAAGCATTAAGCGAACCGCTATTTATGCCACCGTTTTTTATATAAATCATAGTATCGTGCAACTTCCCACCAATTTCCATCCAATACAGCGCCTGTCTAAAAGATGTACCTGTTTCGCTCCCTTTTATCGTTGCATCAGCAACAACCCATACACAAACGCCACCATCTTTCAACACTCTAAATATTTGCTCTAAGCATGGTTTCCAAATGTGCTCTCCCCATCCTGTGAAGTCTTTTCCATAATCCCTAAGATTATCGTAAGGCGGTGAAGTCATAACCATATCTATTGAGTTGTCTGGAATATCCTTCATCTTTTCTATGCAATCACCTAAAATCAGTTTCATAGTATCTCCTTCTTTCTTAGCATCAGCAAATCCTTTCTTTAGCAATCTGAAAATAACCATCATCTAACTCTATACCTATAAAGTTTCTACCTGTCTGTTTGCAAGCAACCCCAGTTGTGCCTGAACCCATAGTAAAATCTAACACGGTTTCCCCTTCATTGGTGTAGGTTTTGATAAGATATTCCATCAAGGCTACAGGTTTTTGGGTGGGGTGTAATTTGCCCCTTGCTTCTCGCTTGAATTTTTGAATACTTCTAGGTAGTAACATTTTAGGGTCATAATTTTTACCATGATAATTTTCAGAATCATCCATTTTAGTCTCTTTCCACCCGTCACCCATAACATCCTTGACGTTTTTAGTTATCTTACTCGGGTTCTTCGATAAATGTCTTTTTGACTCCCCTGCAGGGTTTATTGTTTTTTGTGGATTGTATGTTGGTTGCTTACTATAAAAAACACATATATTTTCTTGCACCTTTAACGGCTGTTTGTTTCCGAACATCCAGTTAGCGCCCTTATCTTTTTCCCAAATCCAGTCGTACCTGTATTGGTTAACATTACTCATACGCAAAGCACTGCTGAAAGGTTCTCCGCCAAACAATACAATCGCCCCGTTCGGCTTAATAAGTTTATTCAATCTCTCCCACATTGCATCAAACGGAATCACCGTATCCCATTTACAAGCAGTTGTACCATAAGGTGGGTCTGTGATTATTGCATCCACCCTTACACCTTCCATAATAAGCTTATCCATTTCTTTCAAGCAATCACCATTAATCAATCTCATCTTATCTCTCCTTATTCGTACATTTCGGCACATAGCTTACTGTGGATGCAATCCTTTTTTCAGCTATGTTGTAATATTCTTCATCAAGTTCTATGCCGATGAAGTTACGGTTTGTGTTTTTACAAGCAACCCCTGTGCTACCACTTCCCATAGTAAAGTCAAGTACAGTCTCACCTTCATTGGTGTATGTCTTGATGAGATATTCCATTAGGGCTACTGGCTTTTGGGTGGGGTGAACTGCTTTTCCTCTCCCCATGGACTTAAAAAATATATTAGCTTTAGGATATTTCTTAGTAGTTTTAACTACTTCTCTATCTTCAAAAGAAGCTCCTAAATATTCCCTTTTTATGTTTTTTCTGTTTGAACTATTGTTATTCTCTTTCCCTTCCCACATCTGAGGATTGTACGTAGGTTGCTTTTTATAAAATACAGAAACTAGCTCATGTCTTTTTGCAGGTTGTTTTTTAATATTTAAGAAGTTACTATGGTTGTCCTTCTCCCATATCCAATCATACTTATAATTCTTAATGTTTGACATTCTTAAAGCACTAGAAAAAGGCTCACTTCCAAATAGCACAATCGCACCATTAGGTTTAATAAGTTTATTTAATCTTTCCCACATTTCATCAAAAGGAATAACGCTATCCCATTTACAAGCTGTTGT
>DASRMZ010000186.1:0-15294 GCA_035647675.1 Thermoclostridium sp.
GAACATAATATGGGCTATTATCGCATTAAGCTTTTTAATACTAATACATGAATTGGGACATTTTGTTGTAGCACGATGGGCTGATATTAAAGTGCTAGAGTTTTCTATTTTCATGGGTCCTAAGCTTTTTTCTTGGGGAAAAGGTGAAACTAAATATTCTATACGAGCAATTCCCATGGGAGGCTATGTTAGAATGGAAGGTGAAGAAGAAGATTCTGATGATGATAGAGCATTTAACAAAAAGCCAGCATGGAAAAGATCGTTGGTTGTTGCCGCAGGTGCTGTGATGAATATTGTTATTGCTATTATCATTATGACAGTTATTTCTTTTTCCCTTGGCTATAATACCAATACAATAACCATGATGAGTGAAGATTCATCATTAAAAGATGCAGGCCTAATGGTTGGTGACAAACTAGTATCATATGATAAAAAACATGTTTTTTATCCCAGTGACTTAGCATTGTTTTTATATGTATCTGAGGGTGAACCTGTGGAGGTTTCATACAAGCGTGAGGGTGTTAAAGGGGTGCAGCAGACTACAGTTACCCCAAATGAAACTGCTCCTGTATACTTGGTTGGTGTTAGTGTTGGCATGACTGATGGTAAGGCAAATAATATAATTCAAAGTGTGGAAAAGGGTTCCCCTGCAGGAATGGCAGGTCTTGTCGAAGGTGATGTAATAAAAAGGGTAGATGATGTTATAGTAAATGAAAGAGACGATTTACTAAATTATATTCAACAAACAAAGGATCAACCGGTGGAGATCACAGTAGAACGAAATGGTGAGACAATAACTGTTCATGATGTAGCGCCCATTGCAAGTCAAACATATTTTGACTTAGGAGTTCAATATGAGTATAAAAAAGGTGGCTTATGGGGTTCGATAACCAGCGGAATAAATTATTCAATATCAACAATGAGAAGTGTTTTTTATAGTATTGGATGGTTGTTTACAGGTAAAGCAAATTTTAGTGACCTTTCAGGCCCAGTAGGTATAGTTTCTTATATAGGTGAAGTTGTTGACATGGGAAGGGGATTATCGGAAAAAATCCTTTATCTAATGCAAATTTCAGCTTTCCTAAGCCTAAATCTTGGGGTTATGAACTTACTTCCTTTCCCAGCTCTTGACGGTGGGAAGTTATTTTTAATACTAATAGAAAAAATTAGAAAAAAACCCATTCCTCCTGAAAAGGAAGCATGGATCTCGTTGGTGGGCTTTGCTTTGTTGATAGCACTTATGATTGCCACGTTGTTTAATGATATTCCAAAATTGTTTAGGGGCTTTTAAATATGAACAAGCTGATAGTAAGAAAAAAGACTAATAAAGTCAGGGTTGGAGATATTGCTATAGGCGGTGATTCCGCTATAACAATCCAATCCATGACCAATACAAAAACATCGGATATAAAAGCTACCATTAGTCAAATAAGAAGCTTAGAGGAGGCAGGCTGTGATATTGTACGTGCAGCTGTGCCAAATATAGAAGCTGCTTTAGCAATAAAAGAGATAAAGAGACAAATTCAAATTCCTCTGATAGTTGATATTCATTTTGATTATCGCCTTGCCTTAACTGCCATGGAAAATGGAGCGGATAAGGTAAGAATAAATCCAGGGAATATTGGCTCTAAGGATAGGGTAGAAAGTGTTGTATCCTGTGCAAAAGAAAGAGGAATACCCATTCGTATAGGTGTAAATTCAGGCTCGCTTGAAAAAAACCTTTTAGATAAATATGGAGGGATTACTCCTGAAGCGCTTGTAGAAAGTGCGCTAAAGCATGTCCATATATTAGAAGAGCATAATTTTAACGATATTGTTATATCTCTTAAAGCTTCTGATGTGGCTTTAACAATAGCCGCGTATAGGTTAATGTCTGAGAAGGTATCATATCCACTTCACATAGGTGTTACAGAGGCTGGAACTGTATATCAAGGTACTGTTAAATCAGCTGTTGGTATTGGGTCTTTAATTGCCAGCGGAATAGGGGATACAATAAGAGTTTCATTAACGGGTGATCCAGTAGAAGAGATCAAGGCGGGTAAAGCCATACTTAAATCGCTTAACCTGTACAGCCATGGTGTAGAATTTGTTTCCTGTCCAACATGCGGTAGAACCCAAATAAATCTTATATCTATTGCTGAACAGGTGGAAAGAGCTTTGGAAAACACAGACAAGCCAATTAAAGTAGCAGTGATGGGCTGTGCAGTTAATGGTCCAGGAGAGGCAAAAGAAGCTGATATTGGAATCGCAGGTGGGGATGGATTTGCAATACTATTTAAAAAAGGTGAAATTATTAGAAGAATCCCCGAGGATAGAATAGTAATCGAGTTAATGGAAGAAATAAATAAGATGTAATATTGTTGTACATCTATATCTCAAAATAAGTAGGGGGAGATTCGGGTGCTTGTCACAACATAATACTCAGTTCACGTCTACTGTATCAAACTATTTGGGAAAATATATATCAGAAAATTCAATGTCCATCATCTCTAATATCTTTCTGTTATCATCCCCATATTTTACCTCACTCATGCCCTCAACCTTTTGAGTTTCAGGAATGGTAACTTGGAAGGTCGTACCCTCTGAAACTTTACTTGTAACCGATATGGTTCCTCCCATTTCTTCGACAAACATTTTTGACAAGAATAGTCCTATTCCGCTTCCTTCAGCAGGACGAGAAAGGCTTTTATCCGCCCGACCAAAGCGTTCAAATATAACATCAATTTTATCCTCTGGGATACCAACACCTTCATCCTTAACAAGTAAATTTAATAAACCATTCGTAAAAAATAATTCAATATACACATTTTTACCTTTAGGCGTATATTTAATTGCATTGGATAAAATATTAAGCAAAACCCGTTCATATTTCTCATCATCTATGAAAATAACCTTCTTTTCTATATCAGAGTCAAAAGAAATATTAAGCTCCTTCTTAATAGAATAAAGGCTTGCTGCTTCTGAAATAAATTTCGTCAATAATACTATATCAATATTTCGACCCTTTAACGCAACCTTATCTGCTGTTCTAGGTGTAATATCCAAAAGGTTTTTTATAAGTCTGGATTGCCGCAATGTATTCTTTCTAATTGTATTTATATACCCATTCGCCTTATCACTTAGCTCATTGCCACAAATACGCTCTAAAGTCTGAATCGCTGCCATAATTACAGTCAATGGTGTTTTAAATTCGTGAGAAATCACTGTAAGCAAATTATTTTTTGCCTCGATTCTCTTCTCAAGATACTCCTTCTTTTCATATACAACCTTTAAATTGTATTCGGCAATTACTTGTTTTGTAATATCAGTTATACAGATAAGAGAAAGATATATATTCTTTGAGCCAACGTATATTGATCTGCCGCTAATGTTAAAATAATGTGTATCTTCCTTGGTAACAACTGTAACTATAAATGTTTTGAAAGAATCACCTTTCATAATCTTAAAAACCGGCAATTCATTGTAGGGGATTTCATCATTAATGGATGTGAAATACTTTATATTGCTAGGAGCAACGCCGTATTGAAAACTATTAAAATAATGTTTGACAATTTGAGCTTCACTATTTAAAGCTACAATACTGTAATCTGGATGAACTACAAAAAAGGCATCTGACATATGCTCTATAAAAGTCTCAACGATAGGAATACCTTTTAAAAGGTTAAGGTTACTAAAACACCTATTATTTATATTTAACTCATGTTCATTAGCTTCAACAATCATCTCTATAAAATAGGCTATTTCATCCCCTTGAAATATAGGTGTTATGTATATATTCCAATATGAAATATCACTTCTTTTCATTCCACTGTAACTGCAATTATGTAACCTAACCCCTTCTTTTGTGTGTAAAGCAATCTCCCAAATATTTTCAAAAGGACTTCCTTTCCACCCAGTTACAATCTCACTAATAGGCTTTCCTACCGAATAAGATATATTATCGTACGGTTCATCCATTCTGTCTAACCATATTTGATTAGCGTCTATTAAAAAAAGGTCAGGAGTGCTAAAAATTGCCATCCCAAATGGGCTGTTAATAAGTAGTTGATTAATAATATTATCATCTGCTATTTCATTCCTTTTGATCTGTAAATCTCTAATATAGTTCATGGTCACATCTGCCCCCCAAAACATTACATGTGAACTGATAATCTGCTAATATATTAATGCAAATAAATAATGTGGCATGATATGATGAAAACAATTACAATACTAAAATTATATTTTATTAGTCATATACATTCAATGTAAATATGTTACATGTTTTTTACTCGCATATTAAATATTTTTAGCATAGTTTCCTCATATTTACAAGCATTTTGTAGCAATTATTAATTTAAATCATATTTTATTATTATACTGCTGTGCTAAATAAGCTATTGTATGGTAATATAGTTAATAATTATTATTGATAAGAAGAGGGATTGTAGTGGAAGCATATAACGTTTTAGACTTAATAGGTAATACATGTATGATAAGTCTTAAAAAGTCGACGGGGTTTAGCATATATGGAAAAGCAGAATTCCTAAACCCTGGAGGCAGCATAAAAGACCGAATCGCAAAATATATGATTGAGCAGGCTGAGAGATCGGGAGAGCTTAAAAAAGGTATGAAGATTGTTGAACCTACTTCGGGAAACACAGGAATTGGGCTAGCATTAGTAGGTGTTCAAAAAGGTTATGAAGTCATTATTGTTATGCCATCCAATATGAGCGAAGAACGAAAGAAGATAATGCAAGCTCTTGGTGCGAAGCTTGTGTTAACTCCCGCTGAAGAAAATGTAGAGGGAGCCATAAGAGAAGCTGAGAAAATGAGGCGTAATGATACATCAGTTTATGTTCCCATGCAATTTGAAAATCCAAACAATCCAAAGATACATTATCTTACAACAGGCCCTGAGATATGGGAACAGTTAGATAAAAATGTAGATATTTTTGTCTCAGGGGTTGGTAGTGGTGGTACTATTGGTGGAATAGGTAAGTTCTTAAAAGAGCAAAACCCAAATGTAAGAATAGTTGCAGCAGAGCCAAAGGATGTTTCTGCGTTATTGGGGCAGGATCCCGGATTTCATAAAATACAGGGAATTGGAGATGGATTTATTCCTCCTGTACTTGATACATCACTAATTGATTCGGTTGTGGAAGTTACAGATGAAGACGCTATAAATACCTCAAGACTATTAGCTAAAAAACAAGGACTATTAGTTGGCATTTCATCAGGTTGCAATGTATGGGCTGCAATGCAACTTGCTAAAGAATACGGTGATGGTGTTAATGTATCAACTATTCTTTGTGACAGAGCTGAACGGTACTTTAGCACAGAGCTTCTCTAATAGAAACATATGTGCTCAAAGTCAATTCGCTCCGCTCAGGGATTCATGTGGTGTGGAGACTGAACTCCACATGTTCAAGGAAGCTAATTAAGTACGTCTTCTGAAGACATTGATAAATGATACAAAGTGAAAGTATCCCCTAAACAAGTATGAGTCCAGGGTTATTGCCTGTTATGCACTTTCCACCATCAGGCGTAACAATGAATGTATTCTCAGTTCCCACCATTCCTAAGCCTTCAATTCCCTTTTTAGGTTCTAGTGCTATAACCATCCCTTCTTTTAAAGGATCAAGAAAGCCTTCGGCAATTACCGGGTATTCATCTATGTTTAAACCAATTCCATGACCGATGAACTTAACTCTTCTATTTCCAAAGCCCATAAAATTGTTAAGAAAATCATGGCTTTGATTAGTTAATATAGCTTTATATATTTCACTGGGAACAGCCCCTGGTTTAAGCATGGATGCAGCTTCATTTTGAATGTCCACACACTGCCTATGAACTTTAATTACTTCATCTGGCAATGATCTACCAAACATATAAGTTGTTGTTTTATCGGTGTGATACCCCATTACAGAACAACCTGCATCAATGAATACCAAATCACCTTTTTTTAGCTTAGTTTCTCGGCTTCCAAACGATGGCACTGCAGGACTCATCCCATAATTGCCCCCCGGCCCGTCAAAAAATGTGGGATAAAGTGAGCTTTCTCCAAAACAAATATGCCCTAATATCATTGGTGTATCGAACATTCCAAAACGGACATTTGCATCATGTCCTTCCTGAACTAAAGCAGAATATAGCTTAGTGGCAAGCTCTGCTTCGCTCATTCCTTCATACAATATACCGGGTATTTGTTCTTCTAAAACCTTCTGGTGAATAGCACCCGACTGCTTTATCAGCTCAAGCTCGTATTGGCTTTTAACTGCCCTTATGGAGTTTATTACTGGTTCTACAGATTCTATTGATTCAAAAGGGAAATGTTTTTTAATTCTATTAGCTAAAGCAATAGTAAGGATTTCTGTTTCAAAATACACTGTTGATGGAATGTTGTTTTGTTTAGTAAATGACGCTGCAGCCTCCCTATAGCTAGCCATAGGATATATGTTATTAAAAAAGGATTCATCAATAGCCCTTTGAAAGCTTCTCCTAACCCAATATTCAGCCTCTTGCTCACGAGGAATCAATATCATGCCATCTTGCATGGTACCAGTAAAATAGTACTGGTTAACCTTGCTGATAATTATAGCTAATTCCCACTCAGGGTTTACTTCATTCATTTTTTCTCTAAAACACTTCATTCTGTTTTTTAGCTCTGACAACGGTACTTTTTTATGCATAATAATCTCCAATATCTCAATACTGTTTAAACTATTTTTCTATAAGAGGGTCTTGCTATGTTACATCACAAAACCTGTTATAAAGTAGTATTGCAAAATGCTCCTTTGAATTATTCTGTAAAAAATATCAAAATGATAACTATGATAAAGCCTATAACTGCTAATACAAATCGAATTTTCTTTGCCATAGACATATCCATTGGTTTATAGTATTTAGGTTTAATTTCTGCCTTACAAAAAGGACACTGCGTCATGTGATCAAGTATATCCTTGCCACAATTCGGACAAGGCACTAAATGCCTTTTATATCCTGTTGCTTTGCTTTCATTTTCTTTATTACTATCTACTCTGTCTCTGTCTTTGTCTTTGTCTTTGTTATCCATTAGTTTTCACCCTCATAAAAAGACTATAGCTTTTCAATATCATTTGAACCAAACCTGTGTGCAGAAAATTAAAAACACAAAAAAAATCAAAATAAATACAAAAGCAATTAGCAAGGCAGCCGAAAGAGCCCCTCTAATAATGTAAAAGGTCTCTTTACTGTTGGGCTTTTGTGTTTCAGATTCCCCCGATAAAGAATTGTCTTGTGAAGAACTTTTGTTTACATACCATGGGGTCCCCTCAATATTCATGTTTGCAATGACTCTGCCATCATCATCTTTATAGGTTTTCTTTTTTCTCATAACCTACCGTTCCTAAATATATAGTTTTATTGCTACAAAGAAGCAAGAAATGTTCTCATCAATCTTGTCCAGCATTCACGTTTATTTTAAGTCTCATTACAATGAATTACAACGAGGAAGAACCAATTTAATTTGCCTTAGCCTTGTTTAAATCCTTATCGTACAAATGGCAAACAACCTTGTGACCTTTTTCAACCTCAATCTCTTTAGGTGCTATCGTCTTACATATCTCCATGCGTGAATTACATCTTGTGTGGAATTTACAGCCACTTGGAGGGTTTGCTGGCGAAGGAATATTTCCTTCAAGTATAATCCTGTTCATTTTCACATCAGGATCGGGTATTGGTATTGCACTAAATAGTGCTTGTGTATACGGATGAAGGGGATTTGCGAATATAGCTCCCTTATCCGCATATTCAACAAGGCTACCCAAATACATAACACCTATTGTATTAGATATATGCTCGACTACAGAAAGATCATGGGATATAAACAAGTATGTAAGGTGATATTTATCCTGTAAATCTTTCAACAGATTTATTATTTGTGCCTGTATAGATACATCAAGTGCAGATACAGGCTCATCACATACTATAAAATCTGGCTTTAACGCAATAGCCCTTGCAATACATATTCTTTGCCTTTGCCCTCCAGAAAACTCATGGGGGTATCGATCTTTATGGTAAGGTTGCAAACCACAGTCTATCATAATTTTAGTGATATAATCATCAAACTCGTCTTTTGGAACAAGATTGTTATCCCTTACTGCCTCACCAATAATCTCCCCTACTGGTAGGCGTGGGGAGAGGCTCGAGTATGGATCTTGAAATATAATCTGAATTCTGGGGCGAATGGACCTTAAACTTTTCTTTTTCAAATCAAAAATTGATATACCATCAAATATGACATCGCCATCTGTTTTATCATTAAGTCTTAGGATGGTTTTGCCCACTGTGGTTTTTCCACAGCCAGATTCGCCAACAAGACCCATTGTGGTTCCTCGCTGGATTCCAAAAGTTACTCCATCGACCGCCTTGACATATCCCTTTGTACCAAATAATAAACCTTCATTTACCGAAAAATATTTTTTCAAGTTTCTAACTTCAAGTAAATAACTACTGTCATTAGCTTTATAATCACGTTCTTTAGCAGTAGTTCTAACTTCTTCTATTGTATTAGCCATCTTGTGCCTCCTTCACTTGTGAATATAGGTAACAGCTAACCATATGGTTGTCATTAAGGTAAAACTCCGGAGGATATTCTCCTTCACAAGCTTTAATACATTTATCACATCTATCTTTAAAATAACAGTAATTTGGCATATTTATTGGGTTTGGAACTTTTCCCGGAATGCTATATAGCCGTTCAACCCTCTTGTTAACTACGGGTTTGCTGTTCATCAATCCTATCGTATAAGGGTGGCATGGGTTATGAAATACATCATATGCAGTGCCCTTTTCGACTATTTTTCCAGCATACATGACAACCACATAGTCTGCCATTTCAGCTATAACCCCAAGATCATGAGTTATGAGCATTATACTACTATTTATCTGATCTTTTAGCCTTCTTAAAAGGTCCAATATTTGAGCTTGAATGGTAAC
Organism: Thermoclostridium sp.; assembly: GCA_035647675.1. GTDB lineage: Bacteria > Bacillota > Clostridia > DSM-8532 > DSM-8532 > Thermoclostridium. Next base: position 8,959 of record DASRMZ010000186.1, read on the forward strand.
ATCCAATGCAGTTGTTGGTTCATCTGCTATTATGAGTTTAGGAGAGCATGCAAGAGCCATTGCTATCATGACCCTTTGTCGCATACCGCCGGAGAGCTCATGTGGGTACATTGCGTATACCCCTCCTGAATTAGCAATACCCACCATTTCAAGCATTTCAATGGTTCTTTTCTTTACTTCTGGCTTCAATAGCTGCGGATTATGTAGTTCTATAACCTCATCCAACTGATCTCCTATGCGAAAGACAGGGTTCAGGCTTGTCATGGGTTCTTGGAAGATCATTGACATTTCATTGCCTCTAATTGTCTGCATTTTTTCATCTGGTGTCTTAGAAATATCATATACAAAATCTCCTGCGTCAAACCTTATTTCACCTTGTACAACCTGACCTTGAGGTCTTTGAACAAGCTGCATTAAAGAAAGACTAGTAACAGATTTACCGCATCCTGATTCACCTACAACTCCCACCGTTTTTCCTTTTGGAATTTCAAATGTTACACCATTTACAGCCTTAACAGTGCCTATATCAGTAAAGAAATAAGTATGTAAATTATCAAACTCCACAACATTTTCCGAATCGCGCATAACAGCTTTATACTCTGCTTCAGGTACATTTTTACGTCTAAACTTTTTGTCTAGTGCAGCAGTGGTCTTTCTGTTCTCTTTTGCTATATTTCTAGATTCCTTTGCGGAAATATAATTAATACTTTTAGTCTTGAGTTTTTTAGCACGAAAGTATATTTTTTTCTTTCTAACATTATCATCTTTAACATTTTTCATCTTCAGCACCTACCTTTTCATCTTGGGATCAAAAGCATCGCGAAGGCCGTCACCGACAAAGTTGAATCCTAGTACCGTGAGTAAAATTAGAAGTCCTGCTGGTATCCATACAAACCAGAAATTAGTCATTTCATATGCGGTGGATACGCCACTTATAATATTACCCCAAGAAGCGTAGGGGAACTTAACACCGAGCCCGAAATAGCTTAATGTGGACTCATATAGTATTATATTTCCAAGACCAAGGGTAGCTAAAACAATTAACTGCGGAATTACGTTTGGTATCAGATGCTTGAAAATACGTCTTGAAATTCTAATACCTGTAGCTTCTGCAGCAATCATGAATTCTTGTTCCCTTAATGAAAGAATTTGTCCACGCACCATTCTTGCTATACCCGGCCAACTCATGATTCCCAATATTATCATTAAATAAAATATCCTTCTCTGCGGCTCTACATCAAGGGAATCCATAACAGAACCCATAATTATCATCAACGGTAAAAACGGGATGCAGTTAAAGACATCAACAACACGCATAATAAGCATGTCCACCCATTTGCCAAAATATCCTGCTATACCACCAAGAAAGATACCAATAATTATTTCTAAAAACACAACAATAAACCCAATTGATAAGGATATTCTACCTCCGTACATGAGGCGCGTTATTACATCCATTCCATGGGTATCAGTTCCAAGCCAATGCTTTTTCGAAGGAGATTCATGCATGGATATTAAGTGAGTTGGTGTTTCTGTCTTAACTGTGTAAACATTGTTTACCCTTGTTATTGTGTATTCTGTGTTACCATTTTCATCTTCATAATTAAATGATCCCTTTTTATCTGCAATGGCTTCCTGAATCACAGACTTAAAATCTATGCTTAAAAATATCTCAGGAGAAGCAGGTTGCATGGCATAATTTGAAATTATAGCATATGGAACCTTGTCATCCGAATTGATCTGATAGATAACAGAAATATTATTATGTTCGTCTACTTCATACTTTTGCCCATCTACACTAAATGAGCCATAATCTTTGGTACGAACTGTTTTTTCAGCAACATATTTAAAATCAAAATCCACATTTAAATCCTGTTGTGCAGAATCAATTATAAGCATTGATTCCAACGCAGCATTTTCAGATATGCCCAAGATATAGTCCTTGTTCTCACGTGTGAGAGTATAGATTTCACCTTGCACCTCAAATTGCTCATCTCCTGCTTCAAGACTTGATAGAACACTTTCTTCAAGCGCTTTTGAAACTTCGAAGTTTTCCATTGGTACTATACCAAAAAGACCTCTAAAAAATGTAACATTTGCAACGGGGGTAATCTGTGTAATCCTGTAAAATTCTTCACCCTCTTGAATTATACTATATTCAATGTCGTTGTGAGAAAAGAATTTATTTCCACTATTTTTAGCCAGTATAAATTGAGCATGGGCACTATCGTTATATTCTTTTCCTTCTGCTACTGTGTATCTTAACTCGGTATTTTGTGTTACACTAGCATATTCTTTTGCCATTGTTCCAACATATGTAAAAACTTCTGTTTCATTATAAGGTGTAAGAAATCCGCCCACAAAGGAAAATATAAACATAAACATAATGATAAAGAAACCTACAATTGCAAGCCTGTTTCGAATAAAACGTCTAAAGACGAGCATGCCTGGAGATAAAACCTTTACCCTTTGCTCATCATCGAGGCTGGTGGATACGCTAATATGCTCATTTTCTGATTCTTTAAGATAATCCATAGATTCAACTGGATTATCATTTCTTGAATTGTTATCATTATCCACAATTTACCTCCTATCTAAAACGGTGGTTCCACCGCATGTTTTCAAATTTTTAATCATTTTAGTACGCCTCCATTAGCTGATTCTTATGCGAGGATCCACTACAGCGTATAATATATCAGCTATTAATGTACCCAGCAGTGTTAGTGCTGCCAAAAATGTCATATAAAACATTGTAAATGGTATATCCCCACTTCTTATTGCTAAATATGACGTATAGCCTATTCCTGGTATTTGGAAAAGGGTTTCTGTTACCATTGCCCCCGCAAAAAGTCCAGGTAGTGATCCCCCTAATATAGTTACAATAGGTATAAGAGTATTTCTAAACGCATGATGGTTAATAACTCTTTTTTCGGGCAACCCTTTTGCCCTTGCTGTTCTTATATAATCTGAATTAAGAACCTCAAGCATATTAGTTCGGGTATAACGCATAAGGCTTCCTATACTTATAATTGTTAATGTCGCTATAGGCAGAACATAGTGAGATGCGATATCAAAAAACTTGCCTAAAGCATCAAGCTGTTCATAGAACCTACCTACTTTTCCATAAAGATCAAACCAGCCCAACCAAACTGAAAATATCAGCTTTAATATTGTAGCAAAGAAGAAAGTAGGAAGCGAAATGCCTAATAATGCAACCACAGTAACAGTGTAATCAGTCTTACTATATTGCTTTCTTGCAGCAAGAATTCCAAGCGGAACTGAAATCAAAACCTGCAAAACAAAAGAAATAGCCCCTAGAGTAAACGAATCCCAAATTACTTCTGAAAACTTTTCTGTTACCGGAACATTAAATTGCCATGAATCCCCAAAATCTCCTTGTAATGCATGGCTTAACCATATAGAATAACCTCTCGGTATACCTACATTCATACCATATTTTGCATTCAACTGCTCTAACCATTCGCCATAGCTTTTTGCCCCAGGAAGTGATGCAAGCTGTCTTGCTTGAGTTTGAACATACGATGTTGGCAAACTGCGCATAATAGTATAGATTATAAATGAAGCTAAAAATAGTAAAAGTAGGCATAGCAAAAGTCTTTTTAAAATATATTTCCCCATGATGACCCCTCTTTACTAGTTTATGTATATTGCTTTGTAAAATATAAATAAATAAAATAATTCCAAAAAAATCAAATATAAAAGTATACTGAACTACTTGGCAATTGAATTACCAAGGATCCCCGCTCTATGTCCTAAACAAATATTGAGCCCGCTGTTGCGGGCTCAAATTATTGAACTCTCTTAGTAAATTTATTTATTCATTTGAAGATTATGCAAATCACAGCTTGGGTTTAAACCGCCACCCCAGCCCCAATACGTTGTAATGCCTGGAGTCATGGTAGCTGTGTTAATACGTTGCGAGCTGTAGATTACCAAGTTCTGTCTTTGATATGTAGGTATTTCTACAGCCCAGTCAAGTATAATGTCCAAAGCTGCCTTGTATGTTGCTTTTCTGAAAACTTGATCCGGACTTTGCCTTCCATCAATGATAAGCTTATCAAGCTCAGCGTCTCCGATGTTATAGTTATTACTATTAGTACCACCTTTACCAATACGATTTGAACTATGGTAAACCTGATACATATCTGGATCAATGGAAGCGCCCCAGGCTGCAGCCCACATTGCATGGGTATTCGCATCAATTGCATCCCACAACACATTCGAATCTGATGGATCGTTTATTTTCAGTGTAATACCTATGGTTTCAAGTGCATTTCTTGTATCGGCTATAATAGCAAATGCAGGGTGATCACCAACTCCGTCTGCTGGAATAATAAACTCGTACTCAAGTTTTGCACCCTCCGGAGCTGCAGTGAATTTTCCACTTGCTTCATTGTAAGTGTAGCCTGCTGCTTTAAGGAATCCTTTCGCAGCCTCTATTGCTGAAGCATATTTATCATCTGCAACCATACTTGATGTATAAATAGGCTTACCGTCTACATCTGTTGAATATGCCACTTGATAGCCTTCATCTGCTCTTTGAGGAGCAGCCCACGAAGTATTTGAGATAGGATAGTTAATAACTGCTGCAGCAGCTCCATAATAGCTATCTATTGCAACGTCTCTGTTCACAGAAAATACTGTAGCAAAAGCTTTTCTTAAATTTCTACTAGCTTCTGAAGCAGGATCTCCGCCAACATTAACATTGTCTGCATTTATTCCAATGTAGCCATAACCAAGGTTATCCACTGTGTTAGTCGTAATAACATTACCAGTTGCTTCTTTGTTTGAGTTGTAGCTTTTTAGTTCTTCAAACTTAGCTACCGATCCAGAAGGATTGGCTAAATCTATAACTCCAGTACCAACACCAGCTATCATTTCACCATCAGTGGTCTCTTTCAGCTGCACAAACTTAGTTTTTGGCTCACCATTGAAATAATGTTCATTAGCTTCGTAATAAATAACTTTATTTTCGAATTTAATAAACTTATAAGGTCCTGCACCCATTGGAGTTGTAGTTTTAGCTTCTATAATTGAAAGTTTTTCTCTAGGGAAACCGAATTTGTTATTTGCGTAGTCGTATTGAGATTCATCTCCGTAGTAATGTAAAGGAGCCACATCAATACCACAAATGCTGTATATTGCAGGTGCCTCAAAACCACGACATTTTACTTCAACTTCGGTCTGGCTTAGCTTTTTAATGCCTTCAATATTAGGAACTTCTTTACCACCTGCAGTAGAAAGTTTTTTGTCAAGAATTGCATTGCTTACTGCACCTTCTATATCAGGTTGGAAATAGCTTTCACTTCCGCCGTAGCCGACACTTACTGCTTTCCAATCATCACCGTACTGTGCAAGAATATCTTTAAGTACCTGTGCTTCATCCTCAACTTTGGTTGAATCGTAGCTCTCATCCATACTATAGAAGAATGCGAACAAATCCTTAGCCAAAGGATATTTATCTGTGTAAGATGCATAACTTGGATTACCATATAAAGACTTTACCCAATCCAATTCTGATGTAAGTATACCGACATTAAAATCAACAATAGCCTCTGTGACTTCAGCACTTGGCTTTGCTAACTCAGCTGCAATCTCTTGAGCTGTAACTTCGGTTTGTTCTGCCATAGAGTTGTTCTTCCTATAGTTGTCCATACCGATAATGTCATATGAATATAGTGTAGAAGAACCTGTATATGTAGGATCCGAGAGTACATAATATGAAAAGATGATATCGTCGGCGTCCATAACATGTCCATCACTAAACTTAACATCGTCACGGATTTTAACGTTATACGTAGTTATATCAGCTTTCTCATCATATGTAACCTTAATGTCAGAAATACCATTGTAAAAATAGTCAGTACCGTCATAAGTAACTGTCTCTCCCTTAATTGAGTTGTAAATAATGGCGCCTGATCTGTCGGTTGTAAGTAGGTTCGTTTGAGTCAGAGATTGTGCGTCCATATCATAAGCTGTAGTTGCAAAAAACGGGCTGAATTTTTCACTAAAATCAGCATAACCTACAACTAATGGAATATCAGCTTTTACTTCTGCAGCCTTGGTTGGCTCAGCTTTCTTTGTTGGCGTTGCTTGAGCAGTCTTATCACCAGGTGTAGCAGTTACTTGTGGTTTGTCTTCGCCTGAGGCTTTATCTGATGGAGCACAACCAGCAAATAATGCCACAATAATTGACATAACCAATAGAAGCACAATAAATTTTTTGTTCTTCATATCCTTCCCCTCCTATGAAATTAAAAAAAATATTTACGAAGCTCATTCATTCATAAGCTTACATACTAAGTACCCTTTTTT
>DASRMZ010000187.1:0-5160 GCA_035647675.1 Thermoclostridium sp.
AATTACCTGTGTGGTCGGCTGAATTTTTTGAGACTCTAAATACATCCTGCCACAGCTTATCTGCTATGTCGGTTATTTTAAATCCGTAAATCCTACCAATAACCCGAACAGGACTGCTTCTTACAGCTACATAATTATTTAGATTAAGATTGGCAAGATGCTCCGTATTATCAAGATTTGGAGCATTTGCAGCAATTTCTCTGAATTCAACCTCATAATCGCCTTCCCTTACCCAAGTAGGTATGTAGATATTAAACTCATCAGATGCAGAATCCATAGGTATTGAACACCATCTATTTTCAGGAACAAAGTACGAATTATCAGGCTTGTCCGTTCCAATATAAACATCAAAGGGAAAGCGCACCTGCCTGTTTTTAGTGTACCTCCTACAATCCATGGAGCCCGAAACATTGTAACCTTTGATATTAAGGTGTTGCCCTGTGGTAAGAAAACGTATCCGTGAGCTTGTACCTAAAACAAGTGCAGAACGGCTTCTGTCGGGATTAAGCGTCTGATCATTATTTTGATCATCTAAAACACCTGAGTTGCAGACCACTGGCGTGTGAACAGTTACATCGTTAATGGATGCAATGGGTTTGTGGAGCGTTGCGCCATGGATAGGACTTATTGTTTTGTCATGCCTTTTATAGCGTATTATTCCGCTGCTTGGATGGACTTTGTTAAGTGTAGTATCAGGAATTGTAAGATTATTTAGGTAGAATGTGTTGCGCTCGCATAGGCCGCTTTCGGGAATGGTAGATGGATCGGGTGTATCGCCATTATTGGAAATCCTTTCGTCCATAACGTCTTTACCATTAAAGATTAATAAATCATTTTGAGCCTTGTACTGGGATATCGCATTTTCAATTAAAGACCCGGCGCCTGATATTGCAGGTACAGAAGGCTTTGAAGTCCCTCCATCTTTGCTTCCACTGCTAAGCTCAACCACATAAGCACCAATATTAGAATCATATTTAATAGCTGAGGCAGATATCGCATCAGCAAAGGGGTCATTTAAAACATGGCTGTGTATATTGTTGCTATGTGAAAGCGTTATTTGGGGGGCTAAGAGCCCTTGCTTCGAAAGATTTACGCTTCCACCTGGCAATGCAGCATTTTCTACCGTTGCATTATCTAAAACAAATGTCTCAAAATGGTCAACTGTCCAGTATGAATAGCTGCGTGTCACAGTATAGGGGTCAGAATAAACAATCCTTGTATCACTCTTGTTAACCCAGTTTGAGACCCATTTGGAATGCCCTGGACAGTAATCTGGTATTCCATCACCATTGCTATCCTTACAGCCTGAATACTTGTGCCCTGGACAGCAGTCGTTAATTCCATCACCATCACTATCCTTACAATACCTGCCTCTTACGTGATAAAATGTGCCAGAGCCGCATTTGCTTGTCTTATTGCTCCCTTGATCCTCTTGCCATGTAAGGTTCCATGTTTTCTTTGCGTAAATTGTCCTAGTTTCAGAATGTGTATGCTCACTAAATGTACTTTCATAAAGATACTCTTTTGCTTGGGCATTCACATAAAGGTTTTCGAGAACAGGAATCCCGTCATCAACATTAAACTTCTCGTTATCCCTACTATCAGCCCGGACCTTGCACTGTGAGTACTCATTCATGGAAGAGTCATTAGTAGGGGATAGATCCTCCGATGGAGAGGGGGAAGGTTGAACGGGTGGAATGGGAGTAGGACTGGGTGTGGCTTCGGGTGTAGGGCTTGGCGTTACAGAAGGTGTTGGGGTTGTAAATGATGCGTAATAATCAATTTTAATAGGGTACCAGAAACGTATTGATACAGCTCCTGCATTTGCAAAGGTACCGTATCCAATACGAAGCTCATCGCTAGGCTCATCCCTTCTTTGAGGGTTTTCAGTGGTAGTCACTAGAAAGCCAGGCTTCAAGCTACCCGATATATCTTTTATAGCGTTATATTGAATGGTATATCTATCCCCATAATAGGGATCGGGTGAATACGCTTCCCCAGCAATTGAACCATCATGGTGATACATGGCATATCCAAGACTGCCAAAGCCAGGTTGGACAAGGGGGATGCGATGGGGATAGTAGAATTCAAGTAAATCCTTTACTGTCAAATCCACTACGCAATTTAATTTAGGAAGTGCACGAATTAATATATGTCGATCATGAAGTGAAAACTCAGGTTTTTCAGGTAAATATTCAGGTAGATTTTCTGGCAGTGGGTCAAAATTAAAATAATTTGTTGGAATTGCTTCAGAATCAGAATGTTTAAGAATCTCGGTATCTATATTCATCACTGGCGTTATTGTTGCACCAGCGTTTACCGCATCTAAGACTTCTTGAGGGTGGTATATCTTGTATTCAAGAATGAATTCGTTTTCGTAGATTTTGCGTTTCAAGAAATCTGGATTTGTCCAGTTTTCGGATGCAGATTCACTATCGTTTATTATTATTTGCTTTATACCATCGTTTGTAGCAGTCGTTGCCTTCCAGTACCCTCCTGAGTAATGCCAAAACTCAATTAATTTCCATCCTCCCTTTGTTGCAATCAATTCACCAGAATCTGTAGGTGATGAGCCGATGCAGAATTCGTTAAAAGAGCTTGCTTGTGCAGATTGGATAAAAAAGAGCATTATAATGATAAACATAGATAATATTAGGGAATATGCTAACTTCTTTACCATTCAAAAAACCCCCCAGATTCAAAAGGGTAACCGCCATCATGACCTCCGTAATTATCATCAACACAATATTTGTCTTCTGTAAATGAAATCCAGAAATAGCCTCCACTTACTGTTGATGAACTTGATTCTATTTCACAAATGAGAACAAGAGTTTCAATATTCCCCTTATCCGTATAAAGCGGTATATCAAACGTATTTCCTGGCTTAGGTAGTCTCTTCTCTGGCACAACTTGTGGATTTGTAGAAATGGTTCCACTGCTAAGCCCTCTATCATCGGGACCATCAATTTCGCAATGCAGTGCAAACAACCACTCATACCCCTCTGGCAGCTCGGGTATATACCCCTTTACTCGTGCCTTACCTTCATGCTCGTAAAACGTCAAATATTCTAGAGCCACTCCTATAAATTCCTCAGCCTTGAGTATTCCCATTGCACCATTTGAAGAATCAACGATATCCTCTTTCGGATCAAACTTGACTCCTTCAACCTCTACCATTCCATCCCCTAAATCCTTTTTCGCAGGGCGGTTCAATGCACTTACTGGTATTGGCGATGGAGTTGGGTTCGCAACAACAGGCAAATCAACCTTTTTCCTTGCTGATGGATCGATTAATCTTCTTATAACTGCCACAGCTTCGGCTCTTGTAAGTATATTATCAGGCTTAAACTCACCGTCAGGAAAGCCTGTCAAAATGCCTAAATCATAGCATTTAACAACATTCCATTTTTGGTAAGGCGGTATGTCATGATAGTCCTTTATAAGACCACTTATCGCAACTGCATCCCTATAGTCTTGGCTATCCGTAACACTGCCTAAAGCTCTTCCAGCAATCAACGCCATATCTGCTCGGCTTATGGGTCTTTTATATCCAGCGTAGGGATCTTCCTTTGTTTTATATGAAAAAAGATAATCCTCCGATAAAACTACATATCCTTCTTCTATGGCTTTATCTATATATGTAGAGGCCCAATATTCCTGTCCATTTCCAACATCATGCCCCATTACAGTTACAATCAATTTGATATACATATCAGCAGTAAGAGTATCATTTGGTCTAAATGTGCCATCTGGATATCCAGCAAAGATATGCCTTGGATCCTTTAAAATATATTGCAAATCGTCAAAATACCATGCTGAATTCGAAACATCTGGAAATTGGAAAATCTCTTCAGCAGCCGTAACGGTACTTATATTTCCTGGAAATACGTTGCTTGTAAAAGCTCCATCTAGAAAACTGTACTGTAATGAAAAAGAAAGAATTATATAGAAAACAATGAATTTTATACGCTTTTTCGATAGAATATTCATAGCAAAACTCCTTTGAATTGGGCGTTGGCACTCCTCGCAAAATCTTAAGCATTAACATTTAAGCTAGTAAATGATATAGAGAATTAAGGCAAGGTTACTGCGCAAATAATTATTCTTAAACAGATTACTAAAAGTATTATTTGCGAACATCTTATTTAGATATATTTGGCATGTCAATGTACTATACATAAAGTGTATATTTTCAAACACAAACTGAAAAAAAGAGTTATTAAGAACTGAAAAAATATGCAGGAGATAGTTTAACCACATTTTTTGAAAAAACTATTATTATTCTAAGATTTGCGTTATAATAAGAATATGAATTCATATCAAAAGGGTGATACTAGTTGAAAACCATATATACAATTGGATATTCATCATATAAAGTAGAAGATTTCGTGAATGTACTAAAAAAATACCATATCACTAGTTTAATTGACGTTAGAAGTTATCCGAATTCAAAGTTTTTTGAGGATTATAATCAAGGTAATATTAAAAAGTTTCTGAAGTCAAACGGAATTATTTATAGAAGCTACAGTTCTCATTTTGGGGCAAGACAGGAAGATAAAAAGTATCACAAAAATGGATATATGGATTTTTCCGCATACGTAAAATCCGAGTCATTTAAAGAAGGAATGCGTAAAGTCGAAGTTGGTATAGATCTAAACTATGTTTTTGTTCTTATGTGCGCTGAAAAAGATCCAAGTTTTTGCCATAGAAGTATAATGGTAGCTCGTGAATTTCATAAGAATGGGTATGAAGTGAAGAATATTTCTAGCAATGGCTCTTATAAGACGCAAGAACAGATCGCACAGAGCTTGGTTCAACACTATTTCCCGAACAGGAATCAAACCTCATTCTTATCAAACAGTTTGACCTACGACGAAATGGTCGAAAAGGCTTATCAACTCCGAAATAGCGAAATAGGCTATAGGTTAGATGTGGATATTGTAGATAGGATAAGCGTATGATTATAGGTGAAATATATACGATAGGGTATACGAAAAAATCTGCAGAAACTTTCTTTGAATTATTAAAAAAGTAGAGGCCTCGGGGACGGAGTTATTGACAACACAGCCGATAGGTGCCAACAACTCCGTCCCCACGGATTCCCCCCACAAACTGAAAAAAAGGGTTATTAAGAACTGAAAAAATATGCAGGAGATAGTT
>DASRMZ010000188.1:0-6511 GCA_035647675.1 Thermoclostridium sp.
TCCATAAACTTATAGCCGCCCATACCCACAACCAGTGTCATTGGAGAAGTCGCAATGGGCGTAGAAATAGAAATTGAGGAGGCAATTATTACACCCATTGCAAAGGGATACACGCTTACACCTAAAGTAGCAGCAATAGAAAATGCAATTGGCGCAAACATAGCTGCCACCCCCGTGTTGTTCATAAACTGCGTCAGTATTGTAATTACTGCGCAGAATATTGCAAATATTAAGAATGGGCTGCTATTAGCGCCACCTAAATTAACAACTGCATCGGCAATCATTTGACCGGCTCCGCTATTACCAAAGCCGGTAGCAAATGCCATTACAGCCCCAAAGAAAATTAATGTTGACCAATCCAGCTTTCTGATGGTTGTCTTGACCGGTATAACTAAAATCATACTTGCGATTGCGCCCATCATGGCTATCGACCCTGTTGGCATAACTGAAGAATTAATTGCAATCATGCACACTACAGTGATTGCAAAAATCAGCACTGAGACAACCATTTTCCAAGTCTTTCTGGAATCAGGATCATCTTTTGATTTTTCTAAGCTGCCAAGCATGTCTTGCATCACTTCGCTTCGTTCAGGGTTATCACCGTACATTTTATCGAATATTTTATCACTAATGAAAATTTGATAAATTAAGAAGATTGCAACTAGCGGAAGTCCGATTTTCGCATACTCAAAGAATCTAAAAGTAGCCATGCCTTGATCTTCAAATAATCCCTGAAAAATAACTTGTGGGGTTGAGCCAATCAAGGATAAATTACCACCCACACATGCTGCAATAGCTAATGGCATCATGGTTTTCTTTTCATGCAGTACACCGCCAGCAGAAGCTATTAAACCAGCGAGAATTGGCATAAAGGTAGCTGTAGTTGTGGTATTACTTAGGAATGCAGAAGCGATTATTGCCGCTACAAGCAGCAATAGAAATGCCAATTTTGACTTGCCGCCAGATAATTTAACAGCACCAAGACCAATTTTCTCAGCTACTCCTGTCTCAAACAGCGCCAATCCAAGTACCATCATACCTACGATCAGCATAAATGTATCATTGGAGTAGTACGCCCACATCTCACCAGGCGTCATTATCCCAAAGAGTACCATTACAACGTTTGCAGTCAATGGTATTAAAGGCAGCGGAACTTTGTTAGACATGTAGGCCGCTATCATTACCAGTAGAATTATTATACTTATCCATGCGGGACTCATAATCATTTCACCTCTTAATTATTTCTCCATCCTTGATAATTACTTCTAAGTTCTGTAGATTCTTTAGATCTTCCAAGGGATTTCCATTAACAACGATGATATCCGCCAAATAACCAGCTTCAATAATTCCCAGATTGTCCAATCCGCAGCATTGGGCAGCAATGCTCGTTGAAGACTTGATTACGTCCATCCGAGACATACCGGCTTCTTCCATAATGTCCAACTCGCGAAAATAGACTTCGGGCGGTTTATTCCGGCCACCAATGTCCGTACCCGTAGCGATAATGACACCTTTCTCGATTGCCTTCTGGAGCATCTTAAAATGAGCATCAACAACACGTTTTCCCTTAGCAACCAGATTCGGCGGCAAGGATCCTTCGCCCTCTGCATACGCCAGCATTGCGATCATCGTTGGAACAAGATATGTTCCGTCTTTAGCCATTCTATCGAGGGCATTATCGTCAGCATAAATTCCGTGCTCTATCGAGTCTACTCCGGCATCCAACGAATTTCTTATTCCTATTATCCCTTGGGCATGAGATGCAACTTTCTTACCTTGTTTATGAGCTTCTTCAACAATTGGTCTAATTTCTTCCAGCGTATACTGAGGGGAACCCGGATCTTCATCGGCACCATACATACCCCCGGTTGCCATTATTTTTAAAAAGCCAAGATCAGGATGATCCCTCAGTAATTTTCTAGCTTTTTTCCTTGTCTCGTCCGCCCCATCTGCTTCAATGCCTGCGTCCCAGCAATGCCCTCCGGTCATACAAATAAACGGTCCACAAGTCACTACTCTTGGTCCTATAGTTAATTTGTCTCTTACTGCTCTAGCCAACGAGATCACCGTTGTTCCTCGAGAACCGGCATCTCGGACGGTGGTAACTCCTAGCCTCAAAAATCTCCGAGCAATTTCTGATGCCTTAATTGCCACATAAGTATCAAGTTCATTGCCTACTTCTGCTGCAGGTTGTGTGCTCCCTGTCCACATCAAATGCACATGACAATCGAACAGACCCGGCAAAACAGTTCGTCCTGCTGCATCAATTATCTTTGTATCATCATCAACGGAAATACTGTCGTTCGAAACTGATTCAATTAGACCCTGATTAATTAATATGTCTACATTTTTCTGTAATTCATCAGATCTGCCATCAATCAAGTTTCCATTTTTGATTAATACTTTACCCAAAACATACCACCTCTCTCTATATTGATTAAGCCAATTTCACTATTGCAGATACCAAAAGACTTTAATACTCCCATCCTATTTAATATTCAAACTACGGAATATTTTTTGTGGAACAATTCAGGACGGATAGTATTAAATAGAACCCAAGTATTGTCATTTGGCACAAACGCAATAGACGTATATGGTATTTTATATTCAAATACGCTAAATTCACCAATACTATTAATGCATAGGGATATACCTTCGAGATATAAAAAATAGTCCCATTGCTAACATCTTATGCATTTTTACCGGATATTATAGATACAGTTGCCGAGATTGATGCTGCCGTTAATGTGAATAATTTGTAAGAATCAGTTAAGTAAAAAGTAATTCCTATGTTTCAATTAATCAGCTAAAAAACAGCCACTTCGTCTAATCATCTCCCAAAGCTGCAAAACAATCTCTGTTGAGAATTCCTTATTTTTAATTGCACAATAGCCTGTAGTTAATTTTAGATCAGAAATAGGCTTTAGCACATAATCTTCATGATTTATCATGGCCGCAGTAATTTCGGGGACAATAGCAACACCCAATCCGTGATCTGCCAACACTACGGCGCTTTCAAGTTTAAAATAATAACAAATTACGTTTGGCAATACCCCATCAATAGTCAACTCTTCCATTATCGGCACATAGAGTGATTGTCTAGATGGAAAAATCAGTGGTTGACTAACAATTTGTTTGATAGTGGTACTACCACCTGATTGGGTTTTCCATTCATATTTTTTGCTTACAAGTGCAGCCCAACCCTCTTTATGAATTTCTAAAACATCAAATTTTTCCTTGTCTGGAATAGGAGTTCTTGCAAATCCAATATCTATAGTGCCATCAAGGATTTCTCTAAAAATTGAATCAGTTGGCAAATGCTGAATTATTATTTCCGGGTTCTCAATATTCTCATTAACCAATTTTACAAGGTGTGGAATCACAAATTTATAAGTACCATCATTAGCACCCAATATTATCCGATTATTTAGCCTGGAACTAATCGCTTTCATCTCGCGCATCATTTCGGAATGCTGAAGCAGCAATGCTCTGGCGTATTTTTCTAAGGCACGGCCAGAAGCCGTTAATTCAAGTCCAGCTGGATCACGTATGAACAAAGGAGTTCCAATCTTATCCTCTAAAGATTTAATAGCTCTACTTAATGGTGGTTGGGAAATATATAATTTTTGTGCAGCTGCAGTGATGGTTTTCTCTTCTGCCACTGCTAGGAAGTATTTAATTTCACGTATCTCCATTTCAATTACCCTCTATATAAATGAATATATACTCGGTAAAAACCACCTGCGCAAATATATACTTCTTAGTAGCTAGATAATAAAGCAACGGTTATAACGACGCAAACACACATCTCTATACTATAAGGGGTTATCCGCCTACAAATCATAATCTTCTCTCATATATACTAAACTTAGTACAGTTGTCTCTGGGATACCAATTTACTAAGATAGTAAAAGTTGTCGGTTGGAAGTACTCATTTTAAATATTTGCGATGAAATAGTTATTCCTTAAACGTACTCTCAAAATCCTCTTTTTCTTGTCTTCAGACGATGTTATTTATGTAAAGGCATCGGAATAATTAATACAAATACTAAAATAAAGATGGTGCCGATTATGATTAGTTTAAATATTCTGCTTCTGTTGTATGCACGAAGATTTTCCCCAGCACCGTAAAAACTCTATTGCAACATCCTCGTCCATGGGTTTGCTGATCAAAAATCCTTGGGCTTTATCGCAGCCATAGAGTTTTAAATACTCCAGTTGATGCGCTTCTTCTACACCCTCGGCGACAACAAAAAGTCCTATTTTGTGCGCCATGGAGATAATATCATTAGTTATCGTCGCCTCTTGATCCATCTTATTAATCCTGCTGATGAATGGTCTGTCCATTTTAATAAAATTGACATTTAATTCTCTCAGCCTGGACAAAGAAGAATACGCTGTACCAAAATCATCAATCGAGCTTTTTATGCCGTGGTCACGCAGCTGACCGATAACGGCATTTATGCGATCAAAATTTGCTGAGAATACTGATTCGGTGACCTCAAAAGAAATACTCTTAGGATTGACATCCATTTGAGCGAGAATCTCAACTACACTTTCAACAAATTTTTCGGATATCAGCTGAATCGGTGATATATTAATTGAGACATTAAGATCATCATAGCCGTTGGCCTGCAGCCTTTTTAAGAAACCACACGCTTTTTGAATAATAACTTTGCCGATTGGGATGATATCCTTAGTCTCTTCTGCAATCGGAATAAATTCTAAGGGTAGAATTCTCCCCAGTCCTTTGCTGTCAAATCTCGCTAAGGCTTCAAACCCAGATATTTGCTTATCTCTGAGATCAACTATGGGCTGATACTGAAGCAAAATCCGGTCTTGGTCCTCGCCTTCAGCAACTGATGCCAGTTCATGTCTCATTAAGTTTCCGCGATAGACTCTCTTTTCCAGCTCTTCATCATAAAAATAGATATTTCCTTTTTCGTCCTCTGAAGCCAAGGCCTCTTCAGAAGCAAGTCGAATAGCGTAAAATAATCCTTCAACGTCATCGACAGTCGCCTCATCAATTTCATACACGCCAATGCCAAAATTGATCCTTTCCATATCGAGGAACGATTTTAATATGACGGATATCTCATTGCAAAAATCAACCAGCTCATCCTTATTCTCATATACTTTCAAATAAAACACAAAGCGGTGAGAAGCAGTAGCAAATAGTACCCTTTGCTCGTTGGTCAGTTTCGTCAAGGCGGCTGCAATTTTTGCAGTCAAGTGCTGGCTGTACTGCATCCCGTATTTCACTGTCAGTGAATACATGGGATTCAAATTGGCACTGATGAGAGCGCTATGTGCTCTTTTCTCTGTCGATAAATCTTTTTTCAACATTTTCTCTAAATGGTGAAGATTATATAATCCTGTCCAGTGATGTTCGCTGACATAGACAAGCTTGTTTTCGGCTTCTTTGCGGGCGGAAATATCGATGATTATTCCCTCTAAAGCTTCGATTCCCCCCTCTTCATCAAAAACCCCCTCGCCCAACTCCATAACCCACTTACGTTTACCGTTAAAATCTATAATTTCATATTCGGATTGAAACTGCGTTTTATCGCGAAGCGCAATCTCCCACTCTTGCCATAATTGTTCTCGGTACTCAGGGGCAATAAGCTCATCAAAAGAACAGTCCTTATTGCCTATCAGCCTTTCCGGATCACAACCGCACAGGGCATGACATCCTGTTGAAACAAACTCCATTGTCCAATTAGAGTCATAAGCGCATCTATAAGCCATGCCGTTTAGATTTGAGAGCAAAACAGATTTGCTCCGTTCACTCTCAAAGAGCTCCGTACTGATTGTCTTCTGATCGTCAATGTCCTGAAGTATCGTGATATAACTGAAAGCACAAGGTTCAGGCAAGTCAATTGCAGCCACAAGGATCTGTACCCATATCGGTGAACCATCTGCCCTGAACATTCGCTTTTCTATGAAATAACTGTCGATTTCACCGCTCTTGAGCTTTTCGAAATTCTTTAAATCCTTTTCCAGATCATCCGGATGAGTATAAGCTTCCCAACCCAGCTCAAGCAGCTCTTCTTCAGTTCTTCCCAAAATTCTCAGATATTCCGGATTATAATAGTAACGTCCGCCGCCACTTTTCCCCGTATAAGGATAATCTTCAAAGTATACAGAGATTCCTACAGGTACCTGCATATAAATAGTCTCAAAAATTATGCCGGCTTCTTTATATCTCTTCTGTAATAAAGCTTGCTTTTCAAATATTTTGGCCTTAATATCGATATTGGCTTTCAGAACATCCAAGTCGATTGGTTTTTTAATATAGTCTATTATTCCCAGCTGCAGACCTTCTGCCACATTTCCCTGATAATCTTGCTCACTCATAATGACAGTGTGTAGATTGTTATAAGCGTTATCGGCATTCAAAGATTCGAGAAGCTCCGTCCCGTTTACACTCGGCATGTCCATGTCGAGCAGCATCAAGCATATATCCTCATGCTCCTCCAGCATGCGCAAAGCTTCTGCATCATTAGCGGCA
>DASRMZ010000189.1:0-2577 GCA_035647675.1 Thermoclostridium sp.
GTTAGGGTTTAATTACAACTGGTAAACAGATAGTTATGACCGCACTAATTCTGAGAGGGACAAGTCAGGAAATAAGTTCGCTAAAGCGACACATGCATTGCAAATGCGCGCGAGAAAGGTGTCGAATTCGACACCTTTAGAAAACAAGCTTGATTAAACAGTTTCACCGTTATTTATGTGCCAATTATTTCCATGCGTCAGCATGACACTTAATTTATAACGAACAGAGCAGGCTTGACAATTTGTTTTTGTTGTTTCATTTAGCGTTAAATCTATAGCCAAATCCCAACATAAGATTGTTTGGATCCTTGAAACGGTAAAGTTGATATCCTGCATGCAAAAACACATTATCCGTAATATTAGTCTTCAGCACAAAAGTTTGATAAAATGAATTAGTATCACCACCCTTGCACAAAAAGTTCTTTCCAATGCCAAGATTGATTGAGAAAATAGGCATAACAATCTCAGCACGCAATGAGAGACCTGCCGAAAACTGCTCTCTGAAGGAGGGTCTGTAGAATTTAAGATCCTCTAGGTTACCTGGAATATATTCATTGGCCATATGCTTGCCAATGTTGGCACTTTCGTCATACTGCAAGTCAAGAGAGGCACCAGCACGGAAGTAACTGCTGAAGTTATACAAAGGATTGAAGTTTAGCCCTACAATACCAAAGGAACCAGGAACGAGCATAGGGTCTGAATCTTCAGGGTAGATACCTTTTTTTCGTGTTGAACCATAGAGAATAAGGTCATAGTTAATATAAGAATTGAATAAATGTTTTCGTGATTGATAGGGAGAATAGGTGCTTCTTTCATTGTTTCCGAAAAAGCGAGCCACACCTATAGAAGCCTCAATTGTGTTAACTCCTGCGTTGGGATAACTGGTATTACCATTGGAGTAATGTGTCAAACCCACTCCACCACGCAGGTTTGTGTTTGATGAAAGTTGCCAATTCAACAGAAAACCAAGATGAATATAGGCGTTGGTATTAGAGCCTACAACTTTATTTTGTGGATTCTTTTCTTCATCATACTTCTTCCAACCAAATGAAGCTCCAAAATTCCATTCATAATCTAATGATAATTTCTGAGTGATGTTTGCTATCCTTGATGTTTGGAAGAAGTAAACGGATAGAGGATTGCCCAGTTCGGAAGAGTTGAAGAAGGTATTATAACCAATTCCTATTCCCTGTATGGCGTATGGATATACATTGCCCAAATAGCTGTCAGGAGCGAACTTGAAACCATACTTCAGATGACCAGAAAATATAGAATTCATCTCCTTTTGGGCATTATTACTACCTTTAAAGAACTCGTGAGTAGGAAAAAGGTAACCTGGTTTTAAATCAATCCCTATCATCTGTATGATTTTGGTTGAAGTAGTATCTCGATTAGTGGCTAAAATATCTATTGATATTAACGTCAACAATAGAATAGTTACAATCGTTCTGTGTGCAATATTACTCATATTAGTTTTCATCCAATACTCGTTTAAAGATATAATAGTCTATAGGTTCACTGCTGTTTAGTTTTCCTGAGAAAGTTAGTTCTTTGCCCGTTCTCGGATTCGATATATATATATTGTAGGGCACGGAATAACTTCTCATTACATTAAAAACTATTACTTTTCTTTTATCGAATGCATCAATCGTTACATCAACGCACAACTCTTTGTCTAAATCTACTGCTAGTTGTTGTTTTTCAATGCCAAAAGCAATTTTGGTGTCACGGAGCACAGGCTTTCCATCGGCTACATCTGGGATGATTATTTCGGGCAGTGGAATACCTAGTAAAATAGTGAATAACTTCTCTTCCCATACTGTTGTTGAATCATAAAAAAAGATTTCATGTGTCGATAATCTATACGGAAGGAAGCAAACAGTTAAGGGTGAAGAAGCATTGTTATCAATAATTAGTTCCTGCATTTCCTTTAAACGACCCTCATCCGTTTCAAATTTATCCAAGTCATACACTATACTGTCAATCTGATATTTTTGTGTGGGAGCCAGTTGCACTTCTATCTTTTCATATTTAAAATCGTTGCCTACTAGTATCTGTATTTTTACATTCTCATTCATCAGGTTTTCATTGAGTATAACCTTTAGTTTGTTACCACTTTTTCTCTCTACTTGCACATCCACATAGTCATTTTTGATATGAACAGTCCCCAATACTTTCTCTTCGAAAGGTAGATATGCGGGCTTGCCATCAATGGTATATGCATCGATGGTGTATAACTCAAAGGTTTCAGAGAAAATATTAATAAGCCCCCAATTGTCTGACTTGAAATTAATTTCTTTGCTATTATTAGTCTCTGAGATTGTAATTTCATCATGCTCTTTAGGCATATAATCATCAACAAAAATATCTCCATTGCATCCAGCAAGAGATATCAACATACTTAAACACAATATTCTGTTCACTTTTACTGTATTTGTTTAACCCAACTTGATTTTAACAAGGACGTATCTATCTCATCTTCTGGGTTATGATCTTTTTTTATTTTTTATTCGGGTACTACGGATTTTCTCATAAAATAGGGATTATGTTTATAATTAAGTGCGTCATAAATTCTTT
>DASRMZ010000190.1:0-2509 GCA_035647675.1 Thermoclostridium sp.
GTGTTAAGCTAAATACTGATTATAATTTTACAGATACAGCAACTAAAAAATATAGATATCAAGCAGTTTATGATATCAAACATTATTAGGAGGTAAAAAGAATGAAACTTGAAAATATGAAGGATTTAGAAAGAATTATTGGAGTAGCCATTGAAGAGAATAATCCATTATCTTTACTAATAGAGATGCCTGGATTTTCAAAGCCTGAAATGATTACAAACCCAGTGGAAAACCTAGCTTTAAAGTTAGAGTATTACAAAAAGACATATGATGAACACCTAGAGCATAAACACGCAAAAGGCATTAAGATAACTGGATACACATTTTAAATATCACTAGAAAGGAGAGAAGAATATGCAAGATTCAAAAAATGTAACGTATGGTAAGCCTAAAGTGGGTGGAGCAGTACACGTTGCACCACTTGAAACAGTTTTACCTACCGATGCAACAACAGCCTTAAATGAAGCTTTTAAAAGCCTAGGCTATATATCCGAAGATGGTTTAACAAACACGAACACTCCTGAATCTGAAACAGTAAAAGCTTGGGGTGGGGATGAAGTTTTAGCAGTACAAACAGGTAAGCCTGATACATTTAATTATAAATTAATTGAAGGATTGAATGTAGAAGTCCTTAAATTTGTTTATGGTTCTGATAATGTAACCGGGACATTAGAAACAGGGATTACAGTTAAAGCCAATTCAAAAGATGGAGAGGAATTAGCTATTGTAGTTGACATGATAATGAAGGGCGGAGTACTCAAAAGAATTGTAATTCCAAGAGGAAAGACCACAGAAATAGGGGAGATCGCTTATACAGATTCAGATGCAGTAGGTTATGAAATTACTACTACAGCTTTCCCAGATGCAGCAGAAAACACACACTATGAATATATAACAAAACCATCAACACCAGCTGAATAGGAGGAAGTTAGATGATTAAAGGAAAAACATCATCGGGATTTGATTTTACAATTTCTAAAGATGTAGTAAACGATTATGAGTTAATTGAGAATTTAGGGGAATTAGAAGATAATCCTTTAATACTTGGAAAAATCGTTACCCAAATTTTAGGAAAAGAGCAAACGGCTAAATTAAAGGACCATATCAGAAATGAAAATGGAATAGTACCGACTGATAAAATGACACAAGAAATAATTGAAATTTTTAAAAATGCTGGTGAAGAAACAAAAAACTCCTAATCCTTGCTCAGATGATAAAGACCGATGAAAATGCACTTATCTGCGACCTTGCAGAAACATATCACATATATAATTATAAAGAATTGCCACCATCACAGGTGGCTATTTTTTGTATAGGTTTAAGAGACGATTCAAGAATTAAAATGAAGTTAAGTGGTGCTAGGGTATCACCTAGTATTCTATTATTATCCGGAATCGTAGACAGGCTTAACCTCTTATTGTGGACAAAAACCAAAGATGCAGAAAAGGGACTGAATAAGCCTAAATCAATATTGGATGAATTATATAACAAGGAAAGTGATGTAAGTGCATTTACATCTGGCAAGGAGTTTGAAAAAGAAAGAAACAGATTGATAAAAGAAGCAGAAAGGAGGTAGCCTATGGCAACAGAATTAGGACAAGCGTATGTACAAATTATGCCGTCAGCTAAAGGTATAAGTGGCAAAATTACAAAAGCAATAGGTCCGGAAACTACATCGGCCGGTAAAATAGCCGGAGGGAACATAGTAAGCAGCATAAAGAAAATAATTGTAGCTGCAGGAATAGGCAAGACCTTGGCTGCTACAATAAAAGAAGGTGGGGCATTAGAGCAGTCCATCGGCGGGGTAGAAACTTTGTTCAAAGATCATGCAGATACAGTTAGAGAATATGCAAATGAAGCCTACAAAACTGTTGGAGTATCAGCTAATGAGTATATGGAAAACGTGACGTCATTCTCTGCATCGCTACTTCAGTCCATGGGCGGAGATACAAAAGAAGCAGCCAAAGTTGCTCATACAGCCATGCTGGACATGGGAGATAATGCGAACAAAATGGGTACCGACATGCGAGATATTCAGAACGCATATCAAGGATTCGCAAAGCAGAATTATACTATGCTGGACAATTTGAAAATTGGCTACGGGGGAACAAAAACAGAAATGGAGCGTTTGTTAGCTGATGCCCAAAAGCTGACAGGTGTCGAGTACAACATAGACAACCTAGATGATGTATTCATGGCAGTCCACGCAATACAAGAAGAAATAGGCATTACAGGAACTACAGCATTAGAAGCCGAAGAAACTATACAAGGTTCATTCAACGCTATGAAGTCTGCATTTACAAATGTATTAGGAGCCTTAGCAATAGGTGAAAACTTAAAAGGTTCATTAGGTGCATTAGCACAAACGATATCAACTTTCCTATTTGACAACCTATTACCGATGCTAGGGAATATATTTACAGCATTACCTGGTGCATTATTAACTTTTATTAAAGAAGCAGCACCAGCAATTTTAGAAGGTGGTGGAGAATTACTTTCTAACCTAGTA
>DASRMZ010000191.1:0-7235 GCA_035647675.1 Thermoclostridium sp.
TAAAAAGGTTGATAAATTCAGTTATACTCATAATAGAATTTAAAAACACATTTCAAAAGCTATAAAATAAGATCAATCAAAATGATTAGTACATTAGAGGGGAAATAAATGACCGAGGAATATAATTTAAGCGACAATGAAAAAGAAAAGATAAAAACTGCTGGTATAAAAAGAAGATATATCATATATTTAGTGATTATTGTAGTATGCTGTGCTGTTTTTTTACGCCATCTTGTCAATCTTCAAATAGTAAATGGCCAAGAATACTTGGATACTTCAACAAAAAGAATTGTTACAAATGGTGTCATATATGCTAATAGAGGTAATATCTATGACAGAAATGGTATCCCAATTGCTGGTAATAGGATGGGGTATTGCATAGATTATGTTGACACTGACATTTCAAGTAATGAAAAAAATGATATGATTCATAACCTCATTATTCTTTTCGAGCTAAATGGGGATACCTATAAATCAACGCTAAGGACTATTTTTAACAATAAAGACTATACCTTTAACGTTAATAAGGAAGGGTTTATAAAGCAAATTAGTCTTAGTGATAGTGATAGGGACGCTCTTATGGAGGCTGACCCTAAGGATGTTTTTAAGTACATGAGGGAAAGCACTTTTAATGTGGATTCAAAATATACCGATGATGAAGCCTTTCGCATTATGGAGTTTCGCTACGAAATGCTAATTAAGCCAGCCACCATTAAAAATCCTTTACTTATAGCTGAAGACGTTTCAATTGAAACAATTACGGTGTTGGAGGAAAAAAATAGTGAGTTTTCTGGGCTTAGCACATTTTCCAAGCCCTTTAGAGAATACTATGAAGCTATGTCGGTAGCGCATGTATTGGGGTACATGGGCAATATAAGCGGATATTACGAGGAATGGTTTGATAAATATCCCGAGCTTGACTATAAGCCGACAGATTTAATAGGTGTATCGGGCCTCGAATTTTCGCAGGAGCATATTTTAAGAGGGGTAAATGGGCGGACGCGAAAAGAAGTGGATACAGAGGGTAGGTTAGCCGCTTACGAAGTAGAAGTGGCACCAAAACCAGGTCAAGATATTTATATGACCATCGATTTAAATTTGCAAAAGGCTGCGATAGACTCCCTTGAAAGGAATATTCAAATAATTAAACAAATAAAGCATAAAGACAACCATAGTGACGCAAATGCAGGTGCAGTAGTGGCTATAGACGTTAATACAGGTGAGATACTAGCCATGGTAAGCTCACCAACATTTGATCCCACAGTTTTCATGGAAGGTGATTATGAGCAGATTAATTATCTAAATAACCATCCTGATAACATTACTTTGAACAGAGCATGCAATGGTGCATATGCTCCTGGCTCAACCTATAAGCCACTTATAGCCATTGCTGCGCTGGAGAGTGGTACAATCACACCTACTATGAGGGTTAATTGTCCCTACAGAAAAGAATTAGGGGGGCTTATTTGGACAAATCCAGCTGGTAACCAGACGGGAGTAATTCTTGAAACGGCCTTAGCTAGGTCCAATAACATGTTCTTTTATATTGCTGGTTTTGAAACTGGTATTGACAATATAGTGAAATGGGCAAAGAACTTTGGATTTGGAAATAAAACTGGAATTGAAATTGCAGAGGACATTGGGTCACTTGCTTCAAGAGAATATAAATTGAAATATCTAGGTGAAGGATGGGTGCCTGCAGATACATGCAATGCTTCTATAGGTCAGCTATACAATGCATTTACGCCTCTCCAGCTTGTGAATTATGTCTCAAGCATAGGAAATGGAGGTAAGCGGTACACTCCACACCTTGTAAGAAAAAGAGCGCTGTCAACGGGTGAGGTATATAACTATGATATTCAATATAAGGATACTACAGCTAAATCGTCAACCATTAAAGCGGTTCAAAAAGGAATGGTAGCAGTTGCAAACTCAGAGGATGGAACTGCAGTTCAAATATTCAAGGATTTTCCCTTCGAGGTCGCAGCAAAAACAGGTACAGCAGAAACAGGGCATGGAACGACCCAGTCTTCAAATGCATTGTTCGTATGCTATGCTCCAGCGGACAAACCTGAAATTGCAGTGGCAGTTGTTGTAGAAAAGGGTGTAAGAGGAGCATATACAGCTCCAATTGCCAGAGATGTTTTGATGACATACTTTAATATAAAAGATCAAGCAAATTGATTGGACTATTATAATATCTACTCCTTTAGACTAAAAAGGGGATTAGATTAAGCATTGATCAAAGCTTTTTAAATACTTTAATATTACTTAGAAAAAGAGGGAAAGGCATGAAGGATGAAACAAAAAGGATAACATTTAAAGGCACAGCAGAAGGTTTGGTAATAATTATCCCGAAGCAGATGGACATTGACCTTGTAATAAGCCAGATAGGAGAAAAGGTTAAAGCAGCTGAAAAGTTTTTTCGCGGAGCAAAGCTGAAGGTATTGTATCGTGGCAAGGAACTTTCAGAGCAGGAAGAAAAAGAGCTCATAGATGTAATGGTGGAAAACAGCGGTGTTATAATTGAAAGTATCAAATACGAAGTGTTTGAGACCCCAGTCTTTGAAGAAAAGCACAGTCAAACATCTGGAATCCCCTTACGTCACATCTTTTTTAAGGGTTTGGATGAAGGACCATGTAAGTTTGTTCGTGGAACCATTCGAAGCGGAACCCGCATTTTATATGAGGGGAATGTAGTTATTATAGGGGATGCCAATCCAGGAAGTGAGATCGTTGCATCTGGAAATGTTATAGTTATGGGGGCTGTACGCGGAATGGTACATGCGGGGGCGGACGGAAATAACCAGGCAATCGTTGTAGCATTGAAATTGTCGCCGACACAGCTTCGTATAGGCGATATTATTACAAGATGCCCAGATATATCTGAGGAAAAAGAGACTAGACCAGAGATGGCAAATATTAAAGACGGCATAATATATGTTGAGCCATTATAGTGGCAGGTGCCATTAAAACCCAAGCATCCTATGTGAAGAAACCTTTATATATCAACGCTTAACGGACATCTAGCATTATATAATCTGCGTCTTAGTTTGTTGACATTCAATATGAAAACCTATATAGTTAAAAGTAACAAAAAACGAGTTTTCCAGACGGGGGAATTGATATGGGGGAAGTTATCGTTATTACTTCGGGCAAAGGTGGGGTAGGAAAAACTACAACCACTGCAAATCTTGGTACAGGCTTAGCTTTGTTAGGTAAAAAGGTAGTTTTGCTTGATACTGATATCGGGCTTAGAAATCTTGATGTTGTTATGGGTTTAGAAAATAGAATAGTATATGACCTTGTCGATGTTGTTGAAGGAGTTTGCAGAGTAAAACAAGCTTTAATTAAAGATAAACGATATGATGGACTATATCTATTACCCGCTGCGCAAACAAGAGATAAAAATTCAGTATCCCCGACTCAAATGCTAAAGCTATGCGATGATTTACGAGAAGAATTCGATTACATAATAGTTGATTGTCCGGCAGGGATTGAACAAGGTTTTAAAAATGCCATAGCAGGAGCAGATAGAGCAATAGTTATTACAACACCTGAGGTTTCTGCTGTTAGGGACGCTGACAGAATTATAGGCCTTTTGGAGGCTAATGAAATAAGGAAACCCTTGTTGCTAATCAATAGGGTTAGACCAGTTATGGTAAAAAGGGGCGACATGATGTCTATTGAGGATATAATTGATATTCTTGCTATAGACTTAATTGGTGTTGTTCCAGATGATGAAAATATTATTATATCTACAAACCGAGGAGAACCTGCAGTCGCTGAGAAAAAATCATTAGCAGGACAAGCCTATAGAAATGTTGCAAAGAGAATCATTGGAGAAGAGGTTCCTCTTATAGATTTAGCCGGTCAGGAAGGTTTTCTTGCAAAGGTTAAAAAATTATTTGGATTTAGATCGGCTTAGGGGGTATTGTTTTGTTTGATTTGTTCAGCAGATTAACCAGAAAGCGTACATCAAAGGATGTAGCGAAGGAACGACTAAAATTAGTTCTAATTCACGATAGGGCAAATGTCTCGCCACAGTTTTTGGAGATGGTAAAAGGGGAGATAATTAAGGTTATACAGCATTATATGGAGATTGACGAAGAAGCTTTGGATATTCAGATTACAAAGACCGAGAGTGAAAACGGTGAAGGAATAGTTCCAGCTCTGATAGCAAGTATACCTATTAAGGGAGTAAAAAAAACAGGCAGATAAATAACGTTTGGCATAGATTTCTGGAGGCAATAAATGAATATTGCATTTATAGCACATGACAATAAAAAAGAGTTGATGGAGGCTTTTTGTATAGCCTACAAATTTATATTAAAGGATCATACTTTATATGCCACAGCAGGAACGGGTGCCACGATATCTGAGACTACGGGGCTTAGTGTAAATTGCCTTGAATATGGGCATATAGGTGAAGAACAGATGGCGGCAAGAGTTGCATATAATGAAATGGATCTTGTGATATTTTTTATGGATCCCGGTAGAGACGAGGGGCTGCATATTGGTTTTAACACTATACGAGCCCATTGTGATAACAATAATGTCCCATTTGCAACAAACCTTGCCACAGCCGAGATATTAATTAATGGTCTATATCGTGGCGATTTTGCATGGCGTGAGCTCGTCCATCCATAAAGCGGTGTTAATATGTATGTAAAGGCCTTTGCGATGTGGCCTGAACAATATGTGGTTCCAGACTCTTATGTATACCACAATGAATTTCACAGCGGTACGGAAAATATATGACATTCCAAAATGTTCTATTAACACTCTTAATTATTCCTCTAAGCTATAAATTGATATTTTCTTCTTGTAAGTTTTTAGAACTATCATCTAAAAGCTCAGCCTGAGTTGTATCATCGAATACATCTTGATTTTTTATTGGCTCTTCATCTAGGGCGTTTACTAGCTCTTCATTTATGTCATATACTAGGCCTTTACTTTGAACAGACACCGGCTCTTGGTTTTGCTCGTATACCGGCTCTTTATTTATTTCATATATCGGCTCTTCATCTTGATTGTTTATGTGCGCATCCATATGTTCGTAATTCACTATATTGTGCAATTGCTCATATAAAAGGTTTAGGTGTTTTATTTTTTTTTCGAACATTTTTTGTGTTGCCCATACCTTTGTTAACTCTTTTTCCATAATGTTTGTTTGATTTTGCAATTGCAGTACCTTACTTTTTAAGTCTTTGTAGTTTAGATTATTCCCTTCGTCATTTTTGTTTAGTTGCTTTACCTCTTGCATTTTTTTAACGGCTTCATCGTTTAAGAAAGCAACATTGTAGCCACGAGAAAAGTTTCCAGGAATTTGCTGACAGCTAACTCTTGCGTCTTTAGGATAATTGCTTGTATATGAAAAGCATATGGGATTGTCTAAATCACTGTATAGGGCTTGATTTGACCAGGTTGAACCATTATCATCTGAGTAAAGGAAATATATGCTATCCTTTACTGTATGATAAAAGTAAAGAATTCCGCTGCAATATAAAAGCCCCGAAAGACCAGAGGGTGATTTGCTATTGTAGAGCACTTTTGAATGGTTTGCTTGCAGCAAATCCTTAAATATCACTTCGTAGGATTCATCGGCGAATACTTCAAATGTAATAAAAACATTATTAGCATTGGTTAATACATACGACAGAGAGCTAATAATTCCTTCGCAGGAATGTATTGTATCTGGAGCAGTAAATATACTAAAATCATCCTTTAAAGTTCTATGTTTAACTTGCATTTTCCCACGGTTATTACTAATATAAACCAAGTGGCATTTTCCCATAGTATCTAAGAAGGGAATGTAGCTTGGATGGTCTACATAATCAATTGCTAAGGGATTTGAAAGTATACCATCTTGAACGTATTGCATTGAAATAATATGCTGGTTTTGATGCTTAATTATGTAAAAAATAAATACTGCATTGCCGGAAATTAACAATGATACGTGTTTAGGATATGTTGTTGCTTCTCTACTGGATAAAATTGGGCGAATTTCAATTTGACCGTGCATACCATGACCGTACATTACATTTCCTTTGTCTGTTTGAAAAACAAAGTGGAAGATGTCATTGTTATCTAATACTACAGCAAAATCATTTATTGCAAACTTATCTAATATGTATCCTCTTGACCAAATTCTACTGTCACTAAGCATGCGTATACATAAACCACGCTCTGGTTCAAAATAAACGTGATATGACACACCAAAGCTATTTTTCAGAATATATTGTTTTTGATCTGGATTGTACATTCTATTATCCTCCATTTGTCCAAATAATATAAATCTATGAACTAAGTAGTAATAATATGTATTGTTTTTATTGTAAAAAGTTAAGTCTTCTATTCACCAAATAATACTTAAAACATATTATGACATTGAGATGCTTTTGAATTTGGGGGGAATCTATTATATGAGAAGGGATCAGGTAGTTGCAGGTTTGATAGATGGCGAGGATATCTGCAGACTACGAGAAGCTGTTTGTGTGCAAGTTGAAAAGGTATACGATCATTGTAGGGAAAAAGATTGTATAGAAGATGCAGTCGTAGAATTTTTAGATGATGTACAGTGTTTAATTGACAAATCGATAAAGGTAAGGGCTACAGAAGCGAAGGTTATAAAAGTATATACTGATTTGGACGATGTGCCATTTAAGAGGGGATTTTTTACAGTAAATATACGCTACAAAGTAAAAGTTAAAGTAGAATTTACTTATCGTGACCAGTTTGGTAATTGTGTAACTGACTCGAAGATTGGATTTGTATGGTTTAGCAAAACTATTATTCTTTTTGGATCTGAAGGTCAAGTAAAGATTTTCACCTCTGTTAATCCATCGAATAACTTTGGACCAGACGAGGATGGTTGCGGAGCAGCAGTACAACAGGATAATGAACCAAATGTTAAGGTAGAGGTCGCCGAACCGTTGGTATTAAATACGCAAATAAAGCGTGTACGTCATAGTAAAGTATGCTCTGTAGGGGCAGCCTTTGATGAAGAGGAAGATTGCGGCTGTGATAACGTTGCTGCAGGCAAAAGAATATTCCCAGCAAGGCGTGTAGTTGTTACTATAGGGTTATTCTCAATCATCAAACTAACCCGTTTAGTACAGCTTTTAATCCCAGCTTTCAATTTCTGTTACCCTAACCGCGAATGCATAGCAGCAACAGATGAAAATCCATGCGATTTATTTGATACTATCGAATTTCCATTTGACCAATTCTTC
>DASRMZ010000192.1:0-5027 GCA_035647675.1 Thermoclostridium sp.
ATAATACCCTGCTTGTTGCTCCAAGCAGTTCCTATCTAAAATATTATCATATAAAATGCCTTGCAACCTTGTTTAAAATGAATTATATTATACTATATAGAAATATTCTGTTGTTTTTACAACGGATTGGAGGTACTATGAAAAAATATTTAAAGATGCTGGAAACTATTGCGCTTTTTAATGGCATTGATCGGGATAATTTTGAAACCCTCTTGCATTGTCTCAAAGCGAAAATAGTTTATTACAATAAAGATGATATTATATTTATGACCGGTGAAAAGATAAATAACCTAGGAATAGTTCTTTCCGGTCAGGTTCAAATTATTCAGAATGATTACTATGGCAATAAATGTATAATTGGCAACGCGGAAGTAGGTCAATTATTTGGGGAATCCTTCGCTTTTGCTAATACAAAGTCGCTTCCCTTTAGTATTCACGCGGTGGATAAATGCGATGTTTTATTCATTGATTGCAGGGCGCTTATTACAACTTGTAAGGAGTCATGTGATTTTCACCATAGGCTTATATTCAACATGCTAAACATTGTTGCACAAAAGAATATAGCATTAACCGAAAAGATTGAATTTATATCCAAAAGAACGACCCGTGAAAAACTGGTTGCATATCTTTCGGCCCAGGCGCAAAAATTTCGAAGTGACAAATTCAGTATACCTTTTAACCGTCAGGGGCTCGCGGATTATCTCAATGTAGATCGCAGCGCCATGTCATGGGAGTTGTGTAAATTAAGGAATGACGGGTTCTTAAAATTTTCGAAAAATAAATTTCAGCTTTTGTAGATACTATGCCATGGTTCTAAGGAGATGACGAAACCATGATTACTAAAGCCGACAAAAGGGGAAAACCATGGAATATAACAAAATTGTAGAAGGAACCTTCAAAAAAAGACCAAATAGGTTTATAGCACAAGTAATAATAGACGGTAAAGAAGAGACAGTTCACGTAAAAAACACGGGAAGATGTCAAGAATTACTTATTCCAAACGCCAAAGTTATATTAGAGGATTGCTCCCATAATTTAAACAGAAAAACAAAATATTCGTTAGTGGCTGTATGGAAAGATAATATGCTTGTAAACATGGATTCGCAAGCACCTAATAAGGTTGTATTTGAAGGAATTTCAGATGGAATGATTAAAGATTTTAAAGATTATACACAATTGGAGAGGGAAGTCACCTTCGGTAATTCCAGGTTTGATATATATTTTGAGACTGAAAATAGCAAAGGTTTTGTAGAAGTAAAAGGGGTTACCCTAGAGAATGACGGAATATCCATGTTCCCGGATGCGCCTACAGAGAGGGGGACTAAACATGCTTTGGAAATGGTAGAAGCTGTCAGACAGGGATATAGAGGCGTAATATTTTTCCTAATACAAATGAAGGGACCCAAAGTTTTTAAATTAAACTGGGAAATGGACAGGGTCTTTTCAGAAGCTGTAAAATATGCTACTGAAAATGGAGTAGAAATATTGGCTTATGATTCTATTGTGAACAATAGCGGTATATGCTTAAGTGAACCGGTTGAAACAGATCTTAATTTTTAAATATGAGTAACAGGATACAGAAGAAAGTGTGGTGATTAGGGACGGGTGCCGATGTGCATTATAAACGATCCTTTGACATTGCCATGAAAATATGGCAACAAATCATCCCCATGCTTTTTGTCACTCCCCGCCCTAAATAAAGAACACTAAATGGTATAATGGTCTTGACGCCATTATACAAACCTTATTTGTTTGGGGGGGTGATGAATTTGACTTTAAGGGCTAAACTTGTTATTACAATGTTCATTTTGGGAATAATCATTGTAATATTATCAACCGGTTTTATGACTAAATATAATAAAAAAATGCTAACGGAGGACATTCTGGGGAAGAACAGGGACATAGCACTTGCTATCTCTATTAGCCTTGACAACTATATGTCTG
This sequence comes from Thermoclostridium sp., assembly GCA_035647675.1. GTDB lineage: Bacteria > Bacillota > Clostridia > DSM-8532 > DSM-8532 > Thermoclostridium. The sequence continues at coordinate 1,945 of DASRMZ010000192.1, forward strand.
AACTGGCAAACATAACAAAGACATTAGCCTCCACTCCTTCTTTTAAGCAATACCTGTTGGACAGCATAGAATCTCTTGAGCCTTTAGATGAGGCAGACAGAAGGGTTAGATTTAATGAACTAAATGAAAGATGGGCTAATACCGATGATGTGGAAGAACTGTTTATAAAAGAGTACCTATCAAATCCGGTAGCCAAGTATCTAAAAAATCAATTAGAAGTAATCCCGGATCTATACGGCGAAATATTTTTAACTGATAAATACGGTAAATTAGTGGCTTCCACGACAAAGCTGACGACATTTACCCATGAAGAAAAATATTGGTGGCTGGGTGGCTATAATGGCGGTAAAGGCAAAATATTCTTTGATGACAGGGGATATGACGTCAGTGCCGGAGAATTTGTATTGGGAGTTGTAGCCCCGGTCTACCATGATGATGAAGTCATTGGAATCCTAAAATGTAATATGAAGATATTTAGCTTGTTTGATGAGATTATAAAAAGTTATTCCCCCCTTTATAAACCGGGAACAGTAAAAATTGCAAGGACCAATGGACAAGTAGTATTAGAGCTGGGTAAGCCTCCCCTGTCGACAAAAGTTGATAAGAACCTTTTGCCAATCATTAAAGAGGATGGAATTAGCAAAATACTCGAGAACCAGAAGGGTGAAGATATTTTGTTCAGTATCAGTTCCATTAAAAATACAAAAGACTACGGGGATTATAGCTTTGGTGGGGACTATGAAACCATCGACCATACCCTAGGTAATGAAGGGGACAATTGGGCTGTTATATTGACAATGCCTAAGCATATAATTGATGATAAGGTTTTTGATTTAACCAAACAATTTTTAGTTGTTGGAATTATGTCGGTTATATTTGTGGCTTTATTTGCACTGGTTTTTATTGGGGGAACCACGAAGGCTTTAACTGAGCTGGCCAATTTTGCAGAAGGAGTTGGATGGAAGGACCTGAACAAACATGTAGAGGTAAGATCAGGAGATGAAATAGGGATATTAGCCAAATCTTTCAATAATATGCTAGATAATTTAAAGGAGACAATGGCTTCTAAGGAAGAGCTAAGTATGGAAATTAATAAGAGGATGCAGGTAGAAGAGAAACTAAGGTATCTATCGACAATAGACGAATTGACACAACTATATAATAGAAGAGCCTTTAATGACTATCTGGACAAATACATCCATCATTCGAGGAACTTTAATGAACTATTTTCACTAGTCATGATTGATATTGATCATTATAAAAGGATTAATGACCAATATGGCCATAATATTGGGGATAGGATCCTAATAAAGCTGTCTAAGATATTGTCGGAAAATATCCGCAAGGTCGACATACTTTCGCGTTGGGGAGGAGAGGAATTTATGATATTAATGCCAAGTATTGGGGTAAAAGAAGCCTATATTGCAGCGGAAAGATTACGTAGCATTGTTGAAGACACTGAGCTTGAAAGGGGTATACATATTACCATAAGTGTTGGTGCTACCGAATTTAACGATACAGATTCCTTTAATGATCTAATCAAAAGGGTTGATGATGCTCAATACAAGGCAAAAGGCAATGGCAGGAATAATGTTCAAATATTATAAATAATGGGTAATATGGTATAATATTATGCAATAAAGTTTATACATTTTTCAAGAATACTCCATCCTAAATAAAATAGTTGGAGTTATTCACATAGGTTCTACATAATATTCAGCTAGCGTTATCATTAAAGAAGATTAATATTGTTTCGCCAAGTATGAGGGTCAGAAAAAGGGAACAGCTGAATAACGCCATTAGGACAGACATCTGGAACTCACCCAGATTGCTTACAACTGAAGAGATCAACCAATTGCACTCCAATTTGCAAAAATACGCACGTGCCGATGCACAAGTTAAGGAAGCACATATTGATAATATTAAAAACAGGAGAATCCGAAGGAGTAAGGATGGGTGAGGGGCGCCGGGTCAGATTCCGGAAATAATTATAATGAAGATCGGGAATAAGCGATTGACAATAGATGTTTTTCTAGGAAAGTTGCTCATATTCCGTGTGTTTATTGTTGGTCTTGAATCATGATATCTTCAAATGCACAGTAGTACCTGATGTGCATTTCGTGCACTAATAGTGAATGGCGCATTAGGAACCGTCCCCGGTGCATTTCTAATGATGTGCATTCAAAAATGTGGCAAACAAAGCGTCCCCTTGCCATCTTGTTGTGGGAATGTGGCAAACAAAGCGTCCCCATGCCACTGATGATAGTATTTCACAGGCAGTTTCAGCTTGTTTGGCTAAACTCAAAAAAGGGGGTAAAGCGGATAACCCATCAACAGGACTGTGGAAATTAATTTAAAGGTAAAAAATGAAGGTACAAAATGAGAAACCTTAGGGAGAATGTTAATGAAAAGTAAGAGAAAAATCAAATTGGGGGATACTATCAGTTTTAGATTGCCCAATGATACAGACCCACAGATTGTTAGGTGGTGCAACAATCAGGGTTCAATTAACAATTCAATATTAATTGCTATTTCAGAAATAATCAAAGCAGGAGGATTAAAAGATTTAACACCGGATTTAGATCCACTCCCTTCTTCAAATGAGATGGTACAGGATATATTTGATTGTATAGCTAAGGGGAGCATGGATTCAAACAGGCCCTTTGGGGTTCAATTGTCCGAAATATACGAATTTGTGTCTAATAAGTTAGGACCTACAGATGAGGAAATAAATACAATCCCTGAAGGAAAAACCAGCCTATTCGAAAACAGAGTTAGATGGGCATTGTATAAAATGAAGAGCCCGGAATGGGATTTAATTGAATCATCAAAAAGGGGGTTTTATAGGGTCAGTGAATTTGGTAAATTTATTTATAATAGCGGCATTAGTGTTGAAGGCCTAGACAAGGTCATGGAAGCAAATTATATTTGGCAAAAAATTAGGAATAAAGAAGAAACTGAAAAATAAATAAAAATATTTAAAATGAAAAAACTTTTGGTTATTCATGAGTTGGGGGAAAAAATTTCAAAAGTTTTTTCATTTTTTTATTTGACAACATAAAATACTTATGGTAGTGTGTAAC
>DASRMZ010000193.1:0-2340 GCA_035647675.1 Thermoclostridium sp.
GGTATAAAGCACGGCACCGTTACAGTTATTATAAATAGCAATCCTGTTGAAGTCACAACCTTTAGAGTTGAGTCAGTATATACAAATCACAGACATCCTGACCATGTCAATTATACAGATTCGCTCATAGAAGACCTCAAAAGACGAGACTTTACAATGAATGCAATAGCTTATAATCCCGTTCAAGGTATTATTGACCCTTTCGATGGAGCTAGAGATATTAGAAAAATGATAATTAAAACTGTAGGAGATCCAAAAGATAGGTTCAACGAAGATGCTTTAAGGATGCTACGCGCAATTCGCTTTCAAGCAAGGTTTAATTTTTCTATTGAGCAAAATACTCTAAATGCTATAGAAGCTCTATCTAAGAATATAAAAGAGGTAAGTCGTGAAAGAATACTATTAGAACTAAATGGCATTATGCTTTCACCCTATCCTGAATGTCTTAATAAAATATTTACTACGGGTTTATATAATTACATTTTTCCGACTAACTTTCCTCGGATACCCGATTTGATATACCTTAAAAATGCACCAGAAGAACTAGCCTCAAGGTGGGCGGCATTTTTTAAGCTGACAGGTCTTGAGGATATAGAAGATATTAAATTAAATTGCTCCAGCCTTAAAATGAGTAATAACCTAAAAAGAGATATTATCGGAATTTCAAAACTCTTAAATAAACCTCTACCAAAAAACTATTTTTTATTACGTTATGAGCTTTCCATTGTCGGTCAAGATATTTTCGATCATGCGTTGAACATCAAGAGAATTTTGGGAAATAACAAGGAGGACATTAAAGAAGTTGAAATATTTTTTAACAACATCGTCAATGAAAAACATTGCATAAGTTTTTCCGACATGGCTATTAATGGTGCTGACCTCATATCTAATGGTTTTGAAACTGGGAAAAAACTTGGAGATATTTTAAATGTGCTTTTTATTTTTGTTTTGCAAAAACCAGAACTAAATCAAAAAGACATTCTTTTGCTTTTTGCAAATATTGTAAATGAAGAATATAGTAGCTAAGTCGTTTTTGCTACTGTGGCGCCATAAACCCGTTACCATATTTTCAGACTCAGTGTTTTTTGCAAGTTAGTCAATTCACTTCGCTAAAAGATTCAAATGGAGGATAAACTCCACCTGACAATAAAATCTGGTTAATTCCGTGTTTAGCAACACAAACAAGAAGTCCCCCACCTCTAAGCTACATTGCTCACTTTAGTGACAGTGAAGGTGGGGGATGAATTGGCTTCACAAATCACCAACCTGAAGAAGTTGCCAACGCTTTTAGAAGGCAATGAAAAATGCTAGTGCTTTTTAGTCTGTAAACAATCCTGTAGATAAATATCTTTCTCCCGAATCTGGAAGAAGAGCTACAATCATCTTACCTTTGTTTTCAGGTCTTTTAGCAATCACAGTTGCTGCAAATGCTGCTGCACCAGATGATATGCCCACCAAAAGACCCTCTTCTTTTGCTATTTTTCTTGATGTTTCAAAAGCTTCATCATTTTTAACCTTAAAAACTTCATCTACAACACTGCTGTTATAATTGCTAGGAACGAAGCCCGCTCCTATGCCCTGAATTTTATGTGGGCCTTTCTTCCCCCCAGATAATACAGCAGAATCACATGGCTCAACTGCAACTATTTTTATATTTGGATTACGTTGTTTCAGCACTTCACCAACCCCTGTGATGGTGCCACCTGTACCAATCCCAGCGACAAATATATCTATCTTACCTTGGGTATCTGCCCAAATTTCCTCAGCTGTCGTTTTTCGATGGATCTCAGGATTAGCAGGATTACTAAACTGCTGTGGTATAAAAGAATTTGGAATAGAAGCTGCTAGTTCCTCTGATTTCTTAATAGCACCATCCATACCTTCAGCACCAGGCGTAAGAACAAGTTCCGCCCCTAAAGCCTTTAACAAATCCCGCCTTTCATGACTCATAGTATCTGGCATGGTAAGAATCAAACGGTATCCCCTTGCTGCACAAACAAAAGCAAGACCAATTCCGGTATTTCCACTTGTCGGTTCAATAATAACGCCACCTTTGTGAATATTGCCTTTGTCTTCAGCGTCCTTTATCATTGCATAACCCACTCTATCTTTTACGCTTGAAGCAGGATTAAACAATTCAAGCTTGGCTATTAAGGTAGCAACTAACTGATTTTTAGCGTTGTAATTTGTCAATTCCAACATTGGCGTATTTCCAATAAGGTCTGTAAGGCTTTTTGCAATTTTACGCATTTCATCATCTCCCATATATAGTAGTTGTAAAATCTAAATAAGGATCTTTAGCTTGTAAGCACGCTTTTAATATAACATGCTATAGTGAAT
>DASRMZ010000194.1:0-14793 GCA_035647675.1 Thermoclostridium sp.
CTGTATCCCTTAGTATAGGAATAGGCAATTCAAACATGTATACATTAGTCATATGTGAAACTTGATGAATTATTTACAAAATTGAGATACGGAGGGAGAATGTGTATCAGATTAAACAAAACCCAGTAGTAAAGAAATTAGGTTTTAATCGAATTGTACTATCCATGGTCTTAATAGCCATGTATTGTTTTTTCGCTATATTCGCTAAAAATTTTGTAAGCTATAACAGGATATTAAGTGCGTTGAATTATGCGTATTTTCTTGGTTTTTTGGCCTTGGGAGTTACGTTTGTTATCGCCACAGGTGGTATTGATTTTTCCATAGGACCTGTTATGTTCTGTGCGGCTATAATGTCGGGTTACCTTTTAACACATTATAACTGGCCGCTCTGGATATGCTTAATCGCAAGTATAGCAATAGGAGCGCTGTTTGGCACATTTAATGGATATCTTGTAGCTTATAAGAATGTTCCTCCCTTTATTACTTCAATGGCTATTATGCAAATTAGTAAAGGTGTTGCTTCTGTATTTACAAAAGCTCAATCGGTTAGCTGGCCTCAATTGGCACATGAAAATGGTTGGTACAGAAACCTAATAAGAGTAAGAGTAGGTAACACGTATTTCCCTGTTGGGCTAGTCATTTTACTTATTACTGCAATTATCTGCGCTATTGTATTGAACAAAACAAAAATGGGAAGATATTTCCTCACTTTGGGCAGCAATAAGGAAGCATTAAGGCTGTCGGGCGTTAGGGTAAGGAAATGGCAGATGCTTGCATACACTATTTGCGGTTTATTGGCAGGAGTTGCAGCAATATTTTTCGTAGCAGCATATACGACTGTTCAGCCTGGTTACGGCGACCAATACAATAACGAAGCCATTGCAGGCTGTGTTATGGGAGGGACCTCTATGGCAGGGGGACTTGCATCCATTGGTGGAACATTCATTGGTGGAATGATTATTTCAATCTTACAAGAAGGAATCCTTGCAATTGGTCTTAATAAAAACTATCAGCTTGTCATTACTGGCATCATAGTAATCGTAGCTGTGTATCTTGACGTGCTATCAAGAAAGAGGAGAGTTTAACAGTTATCTGTTTTGTTAATATATTTCGTTACGTTATTAAAGGCTTTTGCGATGTAACCTTTAAAATATAACATCACAAAATGCCCTATTGAGCAGTAAAGGGGAAATTGATAAAAAATGGGTGAAATTATTTTAACAATGAAAGGCATAGACAAGACGTTCCCTGGTGTGCATGCACTCGACAATGTCGACTTCGAATTATATAAAGGAGAAGTTCACGCTTTGATGGGGGAAAATGGCGCTGGCAAATCAACACTAATGAAGGTGTTGACAGGGATATATAGAAAAGATAAAGGCACTATTACCTATGAAGGAAAGTTAGTTGAGTTTACAAATCCGCGTGAAGCTCAACAGGCAGGTATAGTAATTGTTCATCAAGAATTGAACATGCTGGGTCATTTGACGGTGGCTCAGAATATTTTTATCGGGCGAGAGTATATGAAAGGCGTGAAGATTGACGATGCCCGAATGAATGTTGAAGCATCTAAGCTTTTTAAGCGTTTAAATATCGATATTGATCCTACCGAAAAAATGAGTAATCTTACTGTCGGTAAGCAGCAAATGTGTGAAATTGCTAAGGCAATCTCACATGAAGCAAAGATTATAGTATTTGATGAGCCTTCAGCAGCCTTAACAGAGTCCGAGGTGGACGAACTATTTGGGATAATTAGAGACTTAAAGGAAAAAGATATCGGCATTATCTACATTACCCATAGAATGGATGAAATTAAAATCATTACAGATCGTGTAAGTGTAATGCGTGATGGTGCATATGTAGGAACTTTAATTTCAGAGGATTCAACAAAAAACGACATTATTAGTATGATGGTTGGACGTATTATATATGAAGAACCAAAAACTAAAAGCACGGTTGCAAAGGATGCCCCTGTAGTGTTAAAGGTTGAAAATCTTAATGCAGGAAGATCTGTGCAAGACATTAACTTCGAATTGTATAAAGGGGAAATCCTTGGTTTTTCGGGGCTTATGGGTTCAGGAAGAACAGAGACTGCAAGAGCTATTTTTGGAGCTGATCCAAAAGAAAGTGGAAATATTTATATCAATGGTGCTAAGGTTGAAATAAACAATCCAGAGGATGCAGTTAAGCATGGTATTGGGTACCTATCAGAGGATAGAAAACGTTTTGGTATAGTTGTACGACGTACCGTCTCGGAAAACTCCACCATGGCAAATCTTGAAAACTTCATGAAGGGTATTTTTATAGATAAAAAGAAAGAAAACACGGAAACAGAAAAATATGTTGAATCACTTGCGATAAAAACACCTAGTGTTGATCAGTTGGTAGTTGACCTCTCTGGTGGAAACCAACAAAAGGTTGTTCTAACTAAATGGCTTGTGAAAAATTGTGACATTCTGATTTTTGATGAGCCTACTAGAGGAATTGATGTTGGAGCCAAAAGCGATATTTATAAATTAATGAATGAGCTTGTTAAAGAAGGAAAATCAATAATAATGATTTCATCAGAATTACCTGAAGTGCTAAGGATGAGTGATCGGGTTGTTGTTATGTGCGAAGGACGTAAAAGTGGAGAGCTCAGAATTGAAGAGGCAACGCAGGAGAAAATTATGCATTTGGCAACACTTGATGATTAGGAGGATAGAGATATGTCAAGACGAAATATGGAAACGCCAGTCTCATTAAATAAATCCATTACTCAACGGCTTGGTGGACAAAATATAGTGGTGTTATTAATTGTTATTGGGCTGTTTGCTTTTTTCAGTGCTGTTAGCCCCAATTTCAGAAGATATTCAACACTGTTAAGTATTTTAGATTATTCATATTACATTACATTGATAGGAATTGGCGTTACGTTTCCTTTAATAACCGGCGGGGTTGACTTATCAATAGGCACAGGGTTAATTTGCTATTCATTGGTGGGTGGCTATATGGTTGTATATCAGGGGTGGCCAGTATGGCTTGGAATGATAGTTTGTGTGTTATGTGGTGCAATAATAGGCCTTTTAAACGGTGTTTTGATTGGAATAATGGATCTGACGCCATTTCTGGCAACATTATGCACAATGATGATGACGAGAGGTCTGGGATCAATATTTAGTAGGGGTCTTGGAATACCTTGGCCTATGGTGGGCAGCGAAGGCGGGTGGTTTAGAACCATCTTTAAATTAAACTTTGGAGATGTGAGGTTGCCATTAGGGTTCTTATGGATTGTTTTGTTGGTAATTTTAATGTCATATATTTTAAACCATACAAAGGTTGGAAGGTATATTCTTGCAATTGGCTCAAATAAAGAAGCAACCAGATTGTCCGGTGTCAATGTAAAGCTATACACTATTATTGCTTATGTAATATCAGGCGTTTTCGCAGGATTAGCTGCTATCGCATACTCAGCAATCTTTGCAAGTGTTTATCCTGGAACAGGTGCAGGATTTGAACTTGAGGGAATTGGTGGCGCAATTATCGGTGGTGTTTCCATGACCGGTGGCGCAGGCAGTATAGTAGGTACTCTTTTAGGTGTATTCATAATTTGCATATTAAAAACGGGACTTCCCTTCATCGGTCTACAGGCAAACTGGCAACAAATTATTACAGGTGTTGTACTAATTACAGCAGTAATAGTTGACCTAAATAGACAGAACAAGGGCACTAAATCGATAACTACTGCTCGAAAAAAGCAGTAATTATAAATAATAATCAAAGATTATTTTTAAAGGAGGAGAAACATGAGTAAAAAATTGTTATCAATGGTTATTTGCATCGTAATGCTTACATTGTTGTTGACAGGATGCGGAGGACCTGTACCACCGGCAGACTCGGGTTCTTCGGGTGATTCAGATGATCTGAACTTTGCAATCATTGTGAAGAGCTACCAGTCAACTTACTGGCTTGCTGCTGTTAAGGGAGCAACAGAGCAAATGAACAAAAAGGGTGTCAACGCTACATTTAATGGTCCTAACTCAGAGTCTGATATTGCTGATCAGGTTCAGATGTTTAATGATGCTATAAACAGCAAACCTGATGGAATTGGTCTTGCTGCTTGTGATCCTTCTGCTATGCTTGACTCACTCCAGGCAGCTAAAGATGCAGGTATTCCTGTTGTCGCCTTTGACTCAGGTATTCCTGATGCACCTGCTGGATCTGTACTTGCTACAGCTTCTACAGACAACTATAAAGCAGGCGTTACAGCAGCAGAAGGTATTTGGACAGCTCTTGAGGGTAGAGTTAAGGGAGCAAGTGGTGTTGTAAGAATTGGTGTTGTTAACCAAGATGCTACTTCTGAATCTATTTCAAGCCGTGGTCTTGGCTTTATAGATGAAATCACTACACTATGCAAGGATGCTGGAAAATCCGTAGCAGTTATAGGAAATGATTACTATGTAGGAAAAGCCAAAGATAAAGGTGATCAAGCTTCCGCTAATGTTATTATCGAAGTACGCGTTCCTTCCCAGACAACCACAGAGCTTTGCGCAACAGAAGCAAGCGCAATTTTGAATCAATCCGATACAATCGGTGTATTCGGCTCTAATCAGGTTTCTGCAGAGGGTATTCTAACTGCAAACCAGAACCTAGGTGTATTAGGAAGCACCGATGATAAGGTTATCGCTGTTGGCTTTGATGCTGGCTCCATTATTAAAGCAGCTGTTAAAGATGGTACCATGTATGGTGCTGTTACACAGTCTCCTTTGAAGATGGGTGAAGTTACTATTGATCTTTTAATTGCAGCAGCTAAGGGTGAAACTATATCCGACGTCGATACAGGTGGCGAATGGTATAACAAAGACAATATTGAAGATCCAAGTATTGCTCCTAACCTTTATGACTAATTAATTAATTACCAAAGAGCCGGAATAGAATATCTGTTTCGGCTCTTTATAATTCAGAGCTTTATTAAATGTTTCCTTTTATGGGGGGAGAATAGTATATGCTACGCAATAAAAAAACACGCAGTATTTTAGAAGTAACAAAGAAAAGAATAGGTACCAATAAAAAAAGCGAGACTAAAAAACCTAGCTCAAATAAAGTGACAAGCATACATAAGGTGCGAAAGTCTTTTTTGAATAGCATTGCAAAAAAGGTAGCACTCATTTTTTCTATTTCTTTTTTAATTATGGGTTTTTTAATTGTATTTATTCTTTTAAACTCCATTCAGTTTAATAATAAGTATAACAACCTTCTAAATAATATCCTTCAAATAAATGAAATGAGAGTCAACGTTATTTCTCAACCAAATAAAATCATGAATTCCTGCTTGGTGGGGGATGAGCTCACAAAGGATTCACATTTGGAAAGTGCAGAAGGAATGATCGCCTTCTTAGACAAATTGAAGCTGGAGCTGGAGACCGATAACAAGTATTTTGGAAATGTGGGGGCTATAAATGCTGTAATGAATCCGTCGAATAAATACGTTGATTATATACAGCAAATATATGACATGAGTAACGATGGTAAATATCCCGCCGCTAATGCCGATATTCAAAAAATAATTAGAGATATGGGTGTTGAAGGGGGGAGGATATCAGATAGCCTTTCAAGTCTTCTTACATTGGAATTGGCAAGAAGTGCAGACATACAGCAGCAGGTTGAAAAAAGCTTCAATACATTAATTATAATATGCATTATAATATTCGCATTTGCCGTTATTGTCAGCTTACTTCTATTTATTATTACAATAAAGCGTATAACTACCTCTATAATGCAACTAAAAACCGAACTGTTGCATATATCTGATGGTGATCTATCACGTGAGAAAGTAAAAATCAGCTCAAATGATGAAGTTGAAGAGTTGGCAGGTATTTTCAATATTATGAGTGATAATCTAAAAAAAGTTATTGCAAATGTTAGGGAAGCCACCATTGAAATAAAGGATGCAACGGAGGTTGTTACAAAAAGCACCATTGAAAATGAAAAGGGAAGCGAAAGCATTGCCTATTCACTTGAAAACATGGTGAAAAGCATGGATAATCAGCAAACTGAGACCGATAATACAATTGTTTTAATGAAGGAAATACAAGATATCTCTCAACAGGTCAATGAAAAAGTATCTGATATATCTGAAAGTGCAGCAAATGCCTTGGATAAGGCCGAAATAGGAAATGTTAAGCTTTCTGATTATATGGTTCAAATGAGGGATGTTAATGCAATCATGGAAGAAGTGGTTAAAGCTTCAGGTGTATTTGTTAAACAGATCCGTGAAATGAATAGTATTCTGGACTTAATCAGGGGCATTTCAAATCAAACTAATATGCTCTCACTTAATGCTTCAATTGAAGCGGCTCGTGCAGGCAGTGCTGGAAGAGGATTTGCAGTAGTGGCTGTCGAAATTCGTAAATTATCAGAGAGTTCAGAAAACCTAGTTGAGCAAATTGCCACAATAGTAGACACATTGCAGCTATCAATGAATGATATGACGAGGAAACTGGAAAATAGTCTTGATGAATTAGAAAAGAGTAATGATATGGCACAGGTAACAATGGGTAGCTTCCGCGATATAAAGGAAGCCAACGAAGTTGAATGTGCAATGGTTTCAGATATAAAGAAAATGATTGTAGAGCTTTTTACGGGTGTAACAGATATTGTTAACAGTATGGAGGAAATTGAAAAGGCTACAAATGATAACACAATGGCGTCACAGGATATATCAGCAATTGTTCAAGAGGAAACAGCTAATCTTGAGGAGGTAGCAAGCAGAATGGAACAACTTCAGACTTTAACAAATAATCTTGAGGATTTAGTGCTGAGATTTAAAATATAATATCCACCAGAATGCTGTTTTAAGTGGCACAGCTATGCCGCTGCGTTTAGCCCACTAGCTGGGGAGATTAGGCATATAGAAACAAAAGTATTAGACAGCGCATATAGAAGTGGGTGGGCTATTTATATATTTAATTATCAGGGTATTACGGTGGGATCGCTAAGACCGTCTGTGAATGGGAAAACAAGCTTTTGATTTTCAATATAAAACATACTGTCTTTGTCGATAACGGTTGAGCCCGTATCAACAATATTTGGAATCTTTTCATTTTTTATTGCATCGAAAGCATATTTAACGCCGAGGTAACCCATACTGAAAGGATTTTGCACCACCAGTGATTGTATGATATCTCTTTCCAGATATCTAACCTCCTCCGGGGTACTGTCAAAACCGATTATTTTAATAGTGCCTACTTTATTTTGCTCTATAATTGCCTTTGCAGCCCCAGTGGTCCCATATGCGTTAAGGCCAACAATTGCATCAATGTCAGAATATTTTTCTATTATTTCTACCGTTAAATTTTCAGCGGTATCTACGTCTGAATTGCAGTAGATTATATCCACTATTTGAATATCTTCATACATATCAAGCGTCTTAAATAAACCCTCCTCGCGTTGATCGCAGGAGGCTGCTCCCTTTACAAAGCTCATCACAACTATTTTGCAGCTATCTCCAACCTTGTTCACCAGTGCTTGACCAAGCTTTTCCCCAGCGCCTACATTGTCAGTACCGATGAAGCTTTTTACCTTTTGGGAGTTAATGCCTGAGTCGATGGTTATTACGGGTATCTTTTTCGATAATGCTTCATGGGCAATATCCACCAATTCCTCAGAGTCGCATGCTGCCAAAACAATAGCATCTGCTTTTAAGTCAATAGCCCTTTGAACCATATTAATTTGTTCCTCAATATCCTTTTCGTCTGTGGGACCATCGAAATGAATATTTACTCCAAATTCCCTTCCAGCAGCAATAGCACCCATTTCAACCACCGTCCAGAATGGGGCGATTCGATTTTTTACTATTACTTCAATATGTATTTGGTCTTCACTTTTCATTATACTGTTACCTAAACAACCTGAAATAAAGGTAATTAGTATTAATAGTGCTGTGATGCATGAAATATTTTTGATTAATCTCATGTCTGCCTCCTTTTTAAAGGCCATTATAGGGTATACGAATATTAACTGTCGTGCCAACATCTACTTCACTTAAAATTTCAAGACCATATTCTTCTCCATAGCAAAGCTTTATTCGCTCGTTAACATTTTTCAGTCCTACGCCACTGCTGTCACTGCCATGATAGCTTGTGGATTCTTGAACTAACAATTCACTTAGTATCTCGGGCGTTATACCATATCCATTGTCTGAAACTTGAAAAAGTATTTTGTCACTCTCTGAGCTTACCGATATTTTAATAATACCCTTTTCATTTAAGGGACTAACCCCATGATGAATAGCATTTTCTATAATAGGCTGAAGAATAAGTTTTAATGTTTTTCTTGACAGTAGCGTTGAGTCTGCATCAATACTATAATCAAATTTATCCCCATACCGAACCTTTTGAATGGTAAGATAACTTTTGACATGCTCCAATTCATCACCTATGCTAATTATTTCATTTCCACGGCTTAAGCTTATCCGAAATAGCCTTGCAAGAGCTGCAACCATTACAGAAACACCCTCATAGTTTTCATTCTCATTCATCCAAATAATTGAATCCAATGTATTGTATAAAAAATGTGGATTTATCTGTGCTTGAAGTGCTTTAAGCTCGCTTTTTCTTTTTTCCTCCTGTTCGGTAATAATCTGTTCCATCAGCATTTTGATTCTGGCAACCATAATATTAAAAGCTTTGGATAATTGTTTAACCTCGCCCTCGCCCTTCACCTCTACACTAATGTCAAAATCACCGGTTTCCAATCTCTTCATCTGTGTTTCCAGCAGTTTTATTGGTCGGGATATTTTAGCTGATATAAAAAAGGACGCCAGTATTTCAAATGCTATGGCAAATAGGGTTATTAACAAAATAAAGCCATTAAAATATTTTCTATTAGCTACTAATTCATCAACATAACTGATCCCCACGATCTTCCACCCTGAATGACCGACATCTTTAACAGTCATAATTCTTTTCTCACCGGTATGATCATCAAAGTAAGATCCAGGCTCCCTTGTTAAGGCATCAATAGCATTTTCGGTTTTCAAGCCTGCATAAATCATTTGCTGTTGTGGATGGTAAACCATATTGCCATATTCGTCTATAATATAAATGTATCCCCTTTTCCCGAGGCTTACATTGTTACACATCTGCTCTATGGTGCTAAAATTCATATCAACCACAGTCACCAATACAACAGGCTCCTCATTTTCGTAGCACGTTACTCCACGGCAGAGGGAAACCACCCAAGGGTGGGAATCTTCAAAAAATCTCTGTACATGAGGAGATAAAAAAATGAAACCATCAGGATTATTTAACAGTTCAATAAACCAATCCTGTGTTATAACCTCAAAGCTGTTATTGTAAGCACCCGTTGGATTGCTGATAATAACATCGCCTTTTTGTGTGTAAACAATAACCGTTACAATATCTTTTCTGATTTTCGCAGTTACATTTAATATGTCGGATAGGTTATCTTTCTCGTGGGTGTCACTTCTCAAATTACTTCGGATAATATCGGAGATCTCCATCATTTCCGCAATGTAGGAATTGAGGTTTAAGCTAACCTGGTCAATGATCTGTTGGGTGCTCGTTACCGCATTTCTTTCAGCACTATCTGAAAAGAGGTGGTATAGGGAAATAGATACAATAAGCATTGCAAGCAGCATTACTGATGTAAAGGATAGAGTAATAACATTCTGGATACTGTTTAGCTTCAAGCGAATGTGTATTCTTTTTAATAAACCTATAGCCTTTCCAGACAATTTCATTACTCCTTTGGCTATTTAAAGCTGTTTCTGTACTCCCTGGGAGACATACCAACGTTTTTCTTGAAGAAGAAGCTAAAATAATTAATGTCGGGGTATCCAACCTTTTCGGCTATTTCGGCTACCCGTAAATCTGAATTGGACAGCAGATCCTTTGCTACATCAAGACGTACCCCGATAAGATATTTTAAAAACGTTTCGTCGGCTTCCTTTTTGAAAATCAAGCTCAAATAACAAACACTGATATAAAGGTGGTCTGCCAGCTTCTGAAGACTGAGAGTATCGTCGGAGTAATTTAATCGTATGTAATCCTTTGCTTTCTCTAGTAGTAGCTGGGTTTTGGTTCGCATTTTATTAGAAATAGAATTTCTTAAATTAACACAGGCACCTTCAATCCATTCTTTAAATTCATCGATGGTGGTATATTTAGAAATTTCAGCATTTAGGTTTGAGGTACCAAACAATTGACCAATATCCAGCTGAGATTTTCTGCTTAATTTTGATATTGAAACCACGATTTCTAAAAAGTAAAGCTGATAATCCTTAAGGGACATGGTTGGGTTTACTATATCATCGAAGATTTCTTGTACTGCAATAAGAACATCGTTTTTGGAACCAAACTTTATACTTGAAATTAGTCGGGCTTCCTTTTCTTCGTCAAACACAATATCGTCAGTTATTTGAGGCTCCAGATCCTCAATATATATAACCTTGTCAATTCCTATCAGCCTTTTATATTCGAGAGCCGACAATGCATTTTTATAGGATTCCTTTAGCTTGTCCACTGAAGCAGAAATACTGCCCACCCCGATGGATAGCTTTATCTTTAAATACTTTAAAACACTAAAATGTATTTCCTCCAATATGGATATAGTTTTTGTTAACAAGGTGTTTTTATCTTTTTCATTGGAAGATATAATAAAAACAAGATTATCATCGTGGAAAAAAGCTTCTCCATATGGGTATTTTCCGATGATTTCCTTTGAAATGTTTAAGACAGCAAATTTGCACAATTCACTATCATCGCCATCATAGCCACTTTTTTGCATGCTGTCAGCATCTATACTAGCTGCTGTCACTACGAAGGTATTACTCTTTAGACAAATACTAAACAATTGACTCCGTCTATGGATTTCCGGTTTGCTAAGACTGCCAGTAACAAGCTGTATTAAGAACTTCTCACGTAATATGGGAAGGCTTTTGTGATAATGGCTTCGTAACCTATTTATGTCTTCCTTTTTAGAAGCATCCTCTTCAATTGTTTTTTTCAATTTATTCAGCAAAACGTAGAAGTCTTGGGGGAGGGCGGGTTTCAAAATATAATCTACAACCCCATATTTGATGGCCTGCTGAGCAAACTTAAAATCATCAAAACCTGTGAGGACGACAGTTTTAACGGTAGGGTAGCATTCATTTATAACAGCTGAAAGCTCTAAACCATCCATAATGGGCATGGTAATATCGGTGATTACGGCATCAGGTACGTTCTCTTCAATCAAATCCAGAGCATCCCTGCCATTTTCCGCTTCCTCGGGAACATCGAAACCAAAGCTTTCCCAGTCAATTTTCCGAATAATACCTTTGCGAACTTCCTCTTCATCGTCAACAAGAATCAGTTTGAACATGAGAATCTTCCTCCGTAAAGATAAATGCAGCAAATACAATCATGCAAAACAAAATTTAGCACCTCCATCTATAATATTACAATTTTAAAGGTTTTCTGTAAAGCCTTTATGCGTTTTGAAATGCTACTTAGTTGCATTTTAACTATAGTTCACTCCATTAATATTTTGGGGTATAGCTGTGCACTAACGAACGCAAAAAAGAAGAACCCTCTGCGTTAAGATTTTAACACTAAAAATGTTTAGCCCATTAGACAACTGGGTAATTATTGTAAAAGGACTACGGTTAAATGGACATTTGATAAACTATAGCGTTTACAATGGGAGGAATATCATGGGAAAGATTACTGGATTATGGAATAAGAGTATTAGAATGCGACTAATACTGTTCTTTGTTGTTTTGATATTTATATCGTCAGCGGTATTAGGAATTACATCTTTACAGCGATCCATAAGCACACTTAAATCTGCATCAGAGGAATCAGTTTTTACTCTGGCTGGGGATGCATCAAAGTTAATAATAAGTAGAATTAGGCAACAAGAAGCGGTTTTGAAAATGCTAGCTTTAAATGAAGATGTAGAAACCATGGATTGGGAAATCCAACAGCCAGCATTACAAAGGCAGCTTTCACATACAGGTTTTCTAGATGTAGCAGTTGTTTTTCCTGATGGAACAGCTAAGTATGCAACTGGAACCGTATCAAACTTGGGAGACAGAGATTATGTAAAGAGAGCTTTTCAAGGGGAGCAAGTGGTTTCAGAACTATTGGTAAGCAAGGTAACCAATGAAGTGGTTTTAATGTATGCACATCCTATAAAAAACGACGGCAGCATAGTGGGGGTTTTAGTAGGTCGCCGTGACGGAACTGTACTAAGTGATATTGTAGAGGACACAGGCTATGGTGAAACAGGATATGGGTTCATGCTCAGTGAATCGGGCATAATAGTTGCTAACCCTGATAGGGAATCTGTAATGAATCAGGTTAATCCAATAGAAAAAGGAATAGAAGATGAAATGTATAGTTCTATTGGGGCGTTCTCACAGGAATCAATAGCGAATAAAACCGGTGTTGGCTATTATAATTTTGATGGTGTTGCTTATATTGCAGGGTATGCTCCTGTTGAAGGAACAAATTGGACTGTTTTTATTACTGCAAGCGAAGATGAAGTATTAGAGGAAATACCAGTGCTAGCTAACTTTATTATCATCGCATTTATAATTATTCTAATTTTTAGTGTTGTTGCTGTATTTTTTATTGGTAATTCTATAGCAAAGCCTATTATAGAGACTGCGAACACATCAAAGAAATTGGCAGATTTAGATATAACAGAAGACATTTCTGAAATATACCTAAAGAAGCATGACGAAATAGGTATATTATCCAACTCATTCCATAGCATGATTGGAAATCTCAGGGGTATAGTTCGAGAAATTAACGAATCTTCTGAAATATTAGGAGCTGCTTCTGAAGAGCTTACAGCGACAACTCAGGAATCGGCTTTATCTGCAGAAGACGTTTCAAAGGCGGTTGAAGAGATCGCAAAAGGTGCATCTGAACAGGCAGCCAATACAGAGGTGGGCTCAATAAAAACTGAACAGCTTGGGAATTCTCTTGCTGAAAATAGTGGATTTATGAATGAGCTAAAGAGCGAGTCAGAAAAAGTTAATATCCTGGTGAATGATGGGTTGATAGTTGTTGATACGCTTTCAAAGATTACAGAAGAAAGTACTGACGGCATGAAAGAAATCCAGGAAGTAATTTTAAAGACAAATGATAGTTCAAATAGAATAAGCGAAGCTAGCGATGTAATTGCATCTATATCGAAACAGACAAATTTGTTGGCACTAAATGCATCAATAGAGGCAGCAAGAGCAGGAGAGGCAGGTAAAGGATTTGCAGTAGTTGCTGATGAAATTAAAAAACTAGCAGAGCAGTCTGCTTCATCCAATGATGAAATAAATAAAATAGTTAATGAACTACAGTTAAATTCGGAAAATGCTGTAAAAACAATGGAAAAGGTATTGTCAATTGTAAGACAACAAGTAGAGGGGATAGTACAGAACAAGGAAAAGTATACATCTATTGCTAATGGAGCTAAGGTTCAGTTAGAAGCTGTTGAAAAGTCGTTTAATGTATCAAAGGTAATGGAAGACATGAGGGGTGAGATCGTAGATACAATGCAAAACTTAGCAGCGATAGCCCAAGAAAATTCAGCAGCCACACAAGAGGCTTCGGCATCAATGGTAGAACAATTAGCATCCATTGAAGAAATAGCCGGGGCTAGTGAAAAACTAACTATTTTAGCTCAGGATTTACAGACAATCATACATAGATTTAAAGTATAGAAATATATGATATAACTAACAGAAATATATTAAAGGCATTTTGCGATGTAGCGTTGCAAAATGCCTTTTCTATGAGATAGAGCTGTGCACTTAAATAACACAAAAGAATAGCACCCTGTGTTATTTAATGAAATTATATTTTTGTAATGAATATAAAGGTATCAATGGTAGCAGGATGGGGGGGCTCCACATAAGCTTGATATTCAGGGTCAGTACCATAGTTCTTGTTCTGTCTACCCTCAAGCCGCTTAGCACCGCTGAACATAACGTAAACCAGCAATATATATCCTAAGATGGCGATAAACCATTGAACTACTCCTTGCAATGCACCAAAACCTGAAATCAATACAGCAGTCCAAAATAAAACCTCACCTAAATAATTAGGGCAACGAACTATCTTATATAACCCTGTATCACAAAATCGATTGGGGAAAATCAATTGCCCAAGCCTCAGAAAAACTCATTATTTCTCACCTCCATTATATTGCTATTTAATATACTCTTTAAAGCTTAACTTACCATATTTGTTATTACCAACAAGGTCGTTGGTCAATGTCCATCTGGAAAAACGTATGATTGCATCTTTTCCATTCTTTTTCAGCTTGTTTATAAAAATTAGTACTGAGAATAGCCACACGGGAGCTCGCTTGATAACAGGTGTTTTACCTGCGGCAGAAAAAAACATATTAGCCATTTCTTCATAGCTGTAGGTCTCCGTGCCGCCTACATCGTGGGTTTTGTTTCATCATTTAAATGTAAAACAACGAAATCAGCAAGAACGGTGGTGTCTATTACATTAGCGTGAAAATCCTTATCACCCAATAAGGTTACGTCACCTTTTTCCACCATGGGCATAAATACTTTTGCGATATCATAAAAGTAACCTGTGGATCGATAAATTACATAGGGAATACCGCTTTGCTTTAGCTCATTTTCAAACAATGCCTTTGCATGGAGCATGGGAACAGTTTCGTCGGAGTAATTCGCCATATTTCATGTATAGAATGCAAAGCGTTGATATTTAGTTCATGAAACATGTGCTTTTCTAATGTTGTATTTGTCCACTAGAACAAGCTCTGCAGTGA
>DASRMZ010000195.1:0-6184 GCA_035647675.1 Thermoclostridium sp.
CTGAAAACAGTGTTAAGCTCTTCCCGAGGGATAGCCAGATAATAGTTGAGAATATTCAATCTGCTATAAAACAAAAGTCCGGAAAAACCGTTGAAGTAATGATATATGGCGATGGTGCATTTAAAGATCCTGTAGGCAACATTTGGGAACTAGCGGATCCTGTTGTATCACCCGGCTATACAAAAGGACTTGAAGGTACTCCTAACGAAGTAAAGCTTAAGTATCTTGCTGATAATGATTTTGCTGATTTAAGTGGGGATAACCTGGAAAAAGCCATCTCTACTTATATAAAAAATAAAGATTCAAATCTTGTGGGTGATATGGCATCACAGGGTACAACACCAAGAAGATACACTGATTTGATTGGTTCATTGTCAGATTTAACTTCTGGAAGCGGTGACAAAGGCACCCCTATTGTATATATTCAAAACTATTTCGACAATTATGCGGAATAAATTACGTACTATTTGTTTTTACCTTGCTTTTATATCTCAAAGTACAAAATACGTATAATAAATATTTTTCAACATACAGTAAAAAGTGTATTTTGCCCATCGGGTTAGATGCACTTTTTTAACTCTCTCTTTTTCTTTCTACAATAATATATACTGGATAATTCCTTGAAATAAAGCACAGTATATAAAGGTGCGAAGCTATACATAAGCTTATTGATATTTGGAGGGATAGAATGAATATCGAAGCTTATTGATATTTGGAGGGATAAAATGAATATCGAAGATTATAAGAAATTTAAGGACTCACCGCAATCATATTGGCTTGCCTCAACGCAGTCAACAGATTACCCCAAACTCTCAGAGGATATTAATGTAGATGTTGCTATAGTCGGTGGTGGAATGGCTGGCATATTATGCGCATACCTGCTTCAGCAAGATGGTGTTGATATTGCAGTTATTGACGCGGGGAAAATAATGAATGGAACAACAAGTCATACTACAGCAAAAATAACATCTCAACATAGTCTTATATACGACAAAATCAAGAATCAAATGGGTTTTGAGCTAGCAAAGCAGTATGCCGATGCTAACCAAAACGCTATTATAAAAATAAAAGAAATAATAGATAATCATCAAATTGATTGCGATTACTCTACACAGTCTGCATTCGCTTACACGCAGGTTGAGAAAAATATTGTTAAAATTGAAAACGAAGTAAAAGCAGCATCAGAGCTGGGAATAATGGCATCTTATATTGAAGAAATACCCTTTTCGCTGTCTATAAAGGCAGGTGTCATGTTTGAAGGTCAAGCACAATTCCATCCAAGAAAATTTTTACTTCCCTTAGTTAATATTATTACCGAAGCTGGCGTAAAAGTATATGAAAACAGCAGGATTGTTGAACTTAATAAAAATAACGACATAATCCTTACTACCGAATATGGGAATAAGATAACTGCTAATAAAGTAGTAATTGCCACCCGATACCCTTTTTACAACAAGCACAGTATGTATTATTCGCGTATCTATACAGAAAGAAGCTATCTTCTTGCCTTTTCAGCTAAAGAGAAATATCCAGGCGGTATGTATATAAATGTAGAAAACCCCACACGTTCAATAAGGGGCTGCTATAGCGAAGAAGAAAAATTGATACTGGTAGGCGGAGAAAATCATAAAACAGGGCAAGGAAAAGATATGTCGGATCGCTACCGCAACCTGATGGATTATGCAGATGGGCTATTTACCATTGAAAATATAAAATATCGATGGTCCACCCAAGATTGCATGACAATGGATAGTATTCCTTTCGTTGGTTATTATAATAACGATACCCCTAATATTCTTATAGCAACAGGCTTTCAAAAATGGGGAATGACAAATAGCATGGCATCTGCCCAACTTCTAACGGATCTTATTGTTGAAGGCTCCAGCCCAAGTGAGGATGTTTATAATCCTTCAAGACATAATATATTAGGGGCATCAAAAACCTTTATAGCAGAGAATGTTGATGTAGCGAAACATCTTATTTCAGGAAAAATAACTCCGCTGCCTGAAAACGTGAAAATTGAACCAGGCGAAGGAAAAGTATTTGAACATGATGGGCAAAGGACTGGAGCTTACTGCGATGAAAACAAAGGCTTGTTTCTTGTTAATACAACATGCACTCATTTAGGATGTGAACTTAACTGGAACTCAGCAGAAAATTCATGGGACTGTCCATGCCACGGTTCAAGGTTCAGCCATACAGGTAGTATAATTGATGGACCAGCAGTAGAACCATTAACCGCAGATAACAATGTGAATATATTAGAAAGAGTTATTAAAGAAGATTTTTAATGAAAAAACAAAAAGAAGTCCCCCACCTCGATTTCCACTTGAAGGCTTTTGTGATGTAACGCTGCAAAATGCCCACTTATAATATAGCTTAGAGATGAGGGACATCTCCTTCTTTAAATATAATTTAACTACAAAATCAATACACAATCAGTTAGTTTGATGGTGTGGGTAAAAATGGTAATATACTCTTTGCAAACTCAGACATGCTCATAGTTTGCAACCATACCTTTCCAGGACCTGTTAATGTAGTAAGAAATAGACCTTCTCCACCAAAAAGTATGTTTTTAAATCCTTTGACCATCTCTGCCTGATACTGTACCGTCTCTTCAAACGCAGCTACATTTCCAGTATCCACCTTTATTTTCTCGCCAGGGGCAAGGTTTTTCTCTACAAGACTACCATCAATTTCAATAAATACAAGCCCTGTACCTGTAATTCTCTGCAATATAAAACCTTCGCCTCCAAATAAACCAGTTTTTAAACCCCTTGCTACATGTGCACTGAGCGTTACCATTGGCTGTGCACATAAAAATGCACTTTTTTGAGCTATTATAGGACATCTACCGACATCTATATCTACAATATGCCCTGGAAAGGTGCTTGCTATAACAATTTCTTGATTTGGTGCATAGGAAGTGTATGTCGCCATAAATAACGACTCACCTGAGAACATACGTCCTATACCCTTCATTAAGCCACCCTTCATGTTTGTTTCCATTGTAATGTTAGTATCCATCCATGTCATTCCGCCGGATTGTGTGTAAATACTCTCGTTTTGATTCAATCGAATGGATACAGCAGGGAAATTACCTCCAAAAATTTCGTAATTAAGTGAGCCTACCTGAGATGTTCTCTCTTCGTTGTAAGTTGTATTCATTTCCGCATTATCTGTTGTACCTTCACCCACAGGACTTCCACATGCTGTACAAAATCTGGTACCACTGTTAAGACTTGTGCCGCACTTTTGACAAAACATACATATCATCCCCCTTTTTTACAATTATTATACTACTACTATGTAGCATTTACAACCACTTTATTATAGTTCATATGCTCTATAACAGCCTATATTCAATGGCCTTAGGGAATTGTGGACAATCCCATCTTAACCCATAAACGGGTTTTTAAAATATTATTTCCATATTGAAGTTTTTAATGTTCGGTGGTATCATTTAATACGTTCGGCTTATTTCTTAAATTGATATAATAAGAGGTGTTATTATGAACCAAACAGCTTTTGAAATTTTCTCCATCATAGTTTCAGTAGTTGCTTTCCTATTTGCAGCATGGCTGTTAAAATGGGTGAATCAACAACCGTCTTCAAACAAAAAGGTATCTGACGTAGGAAATCTAATCCGCGAAGGCGCCGCAACATTCTTGAAAAAAGAGTATATGGTTCTGGCCCGATTCACAGCAATTGTTGCTCTTATACTCCTTGTGCTACTTCCAAGTCCTATCTGGAAAGGAAGTGCTTTATCAAATATCACCATGGCAATCGCATATATTGCTGGAACGATATTCTCAGCTATCGCAGGCGTAATTGGCATTAAGGTAGCCACTGTTGCAAACGTTAAGGCTGCAGAAGCTGCACAAAAGGGTATAAAACCTTCCTTCATGGCTGGTTTTCGCGGTGGCGCAGTTATGGGTATGGCCGTTGTAGGCGGAAGCCTTCTTGGTGTTGTTTTAGTATTATTGATAACAAGAAATACAACTGCTTTACTTGGCTTTAGCTTTGGTGCTAGTTCTTTGGCTTTGTTTGCGAAAGCAGGCGGAGGTATCTTTACTAAAACAGCTGATATTAGTGCAGACTTAGTTGGTAAGGTTGAGCTCGGTATTCCTGAGGATGATCCCAGAAACCCGGCTGTTATTGCTGATAATGTTGGCGATAACGTTGGCGATGTCGCAGGAATGGGTGCTGACCTCTTTGACTCTAATGTTGCTTCAATGGCTGCAGCACTTGTTATGGCAGTTGCACTTGATAGAGCCGCAAACTCTACTATAAACGCAAGTATGGTTTTCTGCTATGCTGCTTTGGGGCTTCTCGCATCAATTATTGGTGTAGCAACCGCAAAGATCGGCAAGAACGGAAATCCTACTAAGGCATTAAACAACAGTACATATGTTACAACGGCTGTCTATATTGTTTTAACCGGACTTTCAACACTTGTCTTCAATTTTGAATGGCGCGTTTGGGGTGCATGTATAGTAGGATTGCTTGTTGGTGTTGTTATAGGGTTAGCTACAGACTACTTTACCAATGACGAAAAATTGCCCGTACGTTACGTTGCAAAAGCCTCAAATAGTGGACCTGCATTTACCATTCTTTCAGGTATATCCTATGGTATGTTAAGTGTATTTCCCGCTTTAATTGGTATTGCAGTTGCTGCATTGGCAGCCTTTATGCTTTGCGCTCCGTTAGGCGAAGGTTATGCATTGTTTGGAATTTCCATGTCCGCTGTTGGAATGCTTTCAATAGTTGGTATGATAATCTCGAACGATGCGTATGGCCCTATTGTTGACAATGCCAGAGGTCTTGTAGAGATGGGAGACCTTGGCGATGAAGCTCTTAAAATAACTGACGAACTAGACAGTGCAGGAAATACTGTAAAAGCTATAACGAAGGGTTTTTCAATTGCTGCTGCAGGTCTTACAGTTATTGCTTTGTTAGGTGCTTTCATCAGTGAAGTAAATGCTTCGGCTATAGTACTTGGGATTCCAGGGTTGCAAGGCTTCGACATAATGGATCCACTTGTATTCTTTGGATTGATAGTTGGCTCAGCTGTTCCAGTAATTTTTTCTGCAATGCTTATGCTTGGCGTTGACAGAAATGCCCAGAGAATGATTTCTGAGATTCATCGTCAATTTAAAGAGATTGTCGGATTAAAAGAAGGAAAACCAGGTGTAAAACCTGAATACGATAAATGTATTGAAATAGCAACAGATGGAGCTATTAAAGAGCTTATTCCCGCTGGCTTAATGGCTATAATCGCCACTGTTGTTGTTGGTTTAATTGGTGGTGTTAGAGCAATCGGTGGTTTCCTAACAGGAAATATTGTAGCAGGTCTTGTTTTTGCATTATTTATGTCCAATGCTGGTGGGCTTTGGGATAATGCAAAAAAATATATTGAAGCTGGAAACGAAGGTGGAAAGGGATCAGAGGCCCATAAATCAGCTGTAGTCGGTGATACAGTTGGCGATCCTTTCAAGGATACTGCTGGACCTTCCATTAATACACAGATAACAGTTGTTTCTCTGGTAGCTTCATTATGCTCAACCCTATTCCTCACAACCTCACTTTTTTAGTAGATTATAATTTCATAAAATATTAATTTTTACAGCCTCAACTAAATAATTAGTTGAGGCTGTTTTATTATCCCACTCAAAAGCCTTATTTACTTGACATCACAATATAAAGATAATACAATTGGTTAAATATATTTATACAGATAATTGGAGGGAGCTTTATGAAAAAATTATTGTCTTATTTAGTAATCTGCGTTTTGACTATAACTATGTTTACAGCCTGCTCAACTTCTAATACAGACGAAATTAGAATAGGCATTAACTACGAGTTATCTGGAGAAAATGCTACATATGGACAGGGGTCCGTTGAGGGCATTGAATTGGCAATTGAAGAAATTAATGCTGCCGGTGGAATAGACGGAAAAAAAGTTGTCGCTATAAAGTACGATAACCAATCTACTCCTGCTGAAGCTACAACGCTGGCAAACAAATTGGTTTCTCAGGACAAGGTTTTGGCTATCTTAGGTCCTGCCACAACAGGTTGTTTTACTTCACAAATTCCTGTTGCAAACAAAAACAAAGTACCCATTGCTACGGGTTCCGCTACTGGCGACAATGTAACATTTGCAGTAGATGGTTCAGTACACGAA
>DASRMZ010000196.1:0-5759 GCA_035647675.1 Thermoclostridium sp.
AATTAAGGGTTGGCTTCCCGAAAGAAATTCTGCTGATATTAAAAAATTGCTTGAGGAAAAATTTGTTGTTAGCGTGGAAATCAAAGCACCCGCAGTGGATGAAGAGTTTCCTGTCTTACTTGAAAATAAGGGAATTGCTGAAACTGGAGAGCCTGTTTTAAAAATGTATGGTCTGCCTAATAGCCGAGAAATAGATCCCAATGCTGTAATGGCACCATTTTTTATAATATTTTTTGGTTTAATGTTCTCTGATGGAGGATATGGTGCAATTTTAACTTTAGTAACTGGAATTGTTTTGTGGAAGGTTAAATTAGAAGACGAAACAAGAAAATTTGCAAAGCTATTATTTTATTGCGGTATCTCTACTATGTTCTGGGGTATGATGTTTGGTGGGTGGTTTGGTATAAGTGCACTTGTACCTTACGCTGTCTGGTTTGATATGGTTAGTGAGCCTGAATTGTTACTGAGCTGGTCATTACTTTTTGGTGTAATTCATGTTTATGCAGGTTATGCCATGAAAGCAGCTAATTTAATACGCGACAAGAAATACCTTGATGCATTGTTTGATGTAGGTTTTGTATACATTTTTTTCACTGGTGCAGTATTTGCCTTGTTGCCATTCGTACCATCTGTAAACGCTGACGCGGTTGTTCAGTTTGTAAATGTTGGCAAGTACCTACTAATTATTGGTGGTGTTCTTTTAATCCTTACTCAAGGAAGAAACGGCAAGAATATTATCAGTAAGCTTTTCAGTGGTGTACTAAGTCTTTATGATGTTGTCAGTTTTTTAAGTGACATATTATCATATTCAAGACTTTTGGCTCTAGGACTTGCCACTTCAATCATAGCTTCCATTGTAAATGAATTAAGTGTTATGTTTGACTTTCCAATTGTGCTGAAGGTTATTGTTGCTATAGTAATACTTTTAGTAGGGCATACTGTTAATTTTGCAATCAATGCACTTAGCGCGTATGTGCATTCATGCAGGCTCCAATATTTAGAGTTCTTTGGTAAGTTTTATACGGGCGGAGGCGTAGCCTTTAGTCCTTTGAAAATTAATACAAAATATATTAAACTAAAACCCGATGCGGATTATGAATTGCTACCAATGCAGGCCGCAAAAATGGTATAGGAAAGTGGAGGTTTTTTGAAATGTGGGAAAATATTTTTACTGGACAACTATTAGCTATATTCGGTGCTGTAATAGCCTTTCTAATTGCTGGAATAGGCTCATCTAAGGGTGTTGGTATGGCTGGGGAAGCAGGAGCAGGAGTATTATCGGAGGATCCGTCTAAGTTTGGTTCTGTAGTCATTCTGGAAGCTCTTCCAAGTACTCAGGCTATTTATGGATTTGTAATAGCCTTTTTAATCATTGGAAATATCAATGATGCTATGACAGTTCAAGAAGGCTTTAGACTATTTCTTGCTGGACTACCAATGGGTGTTGTAGGATTCGTTTCAGCTATCTACCAGGGAAGAGTTGCGACTTCAGGTATTCAATTGATTTCAAAACGCCCAGAAGCTATAGGTAGCGCTATTACACTTGCTCTTATGGTTGAAATGTTTGCTATTATAGCTCTGATTGTATCCATTTTAATTATTGGATAAGCTTTAAAACAGTGGTTTCATTTTTAAAAGTAGTGAAACAAAAAGGAGCATTTCGGGATGATAGGAATGGAAAAAATAAAATCAAAGATTCTTGAAGACGCGCAAAACAAGATCACCCAGATATTGGAACAAGCCAAGCAACAAGCAGAAGAAATCAAGAACGATGCCTTGAAAGAGTCTGAGAGTAAAAGAGCTGAAATACTTGAAAAAGGTGAAGCTAAAGGCAAAGAAACATATAGGCGCATGCTGTCAATGGCAGGTCTTGAAGGACGAAAAGAAATACTTAAGGCTAAACAGGATGTGGTAGAAGAAGCTTTTACTTCGGCAATGGAGAAGCTACGCAGTCTTCCAGATGAGGATTACCAAAAGCTAATTGAAGACATGGCTGTAGCTGCTGCGAAAAATGAGTGTGGAGAAATACTTCTATCTGAAAAAGACAGAAAAAGGCTTAATGATGATTTTTTAAAAAACATCAATGTAAGAATTGCATCCAAAGGTGAGAACACAGAGTTTGTTATGTCAGGTGATAATATAAAGACTTCGGGTGGCTTCATTTTAAGGTATGGAGAGATGGAAATAAACAGTACCTTTGAAATAATGTTTGAAATGCTTAAGCCTGAGATTGAAAATGATGTTGTAGATATTTTGTTTTCATGAGTCTTTACATGAATGAGGGATATAATGTTAAATGTTAACCAATATGATTATTCGTATGCCACTGCCTACCTTCGAGCAAGGGAATTAAAGCTGTTGGATAAAAACAGGATTGATAGAATGCTTGAAGCCACAAAGGCTGAGGAAGCCTATAGAATATTGGCAGAAGCAGAATATGGCATGAATAATGAAAGTATAAAAAGTGTTTTTGACTTTGAAGCTCTTTTGTCAGAAGAGATGAAAAAAACCTATGCTCTTTTATTGGAAATCGGACCACATGCCGAGGTAGTTGAGGCGTTTCAAAAGCGTTATGATTACTTTAATGTAAAGGTCCTTCTAAAAGCTGAACTATCAAACCAAGATGTACCTCCAATTCTTCTTGATACTGGACTTATAGACATGGATGAATTGGTTCGAATAGTCCGAGAAAGAAACTATGTACAGCTTGAGCAAATTATGCAAGATGCTATTGCAAAAGTATATGATGTGTTTTCAAAAACTGGGGATTCTCAGATCATAGATTTAATTTTGGATAAAGCATTATATCAGCAGTTTTATGTAGATTTAAAGGATATTAAAAACAAGTTTATAAATAAATTAGCAGACATTATTATGGATATTACAAATATTAAAATGTTCATAAGACTAAAGGCACTTAATAAGCCATTAGAGTTTATTAAAAAGGTACTTTTAGAGGGTGGATTAATTGATAAAGAGCTCTATTTCAATAATGTAGGAACACCTACGGAAGATTTTTTAAATGCTATAGAGTCAACGGAATATAGCGAATCAATACAAAAAAGTCTCAATAACAAGGAAAACGAAAACATTCAGACTTTAGAGAGAGTTTTAGATGATTATCTAATGACTTATATGCAGCAGGCTAAGCATATTACTCTTGGGATTGAACCATTTATTGCGTTTTTATTTGCAAAAGAGGCAGAAATAAAAAATGTAAGAATTATATTGACGGGCAAGATTAATGGTTTGTCAAATGATTTAATTCGTGAAAGGTTGCGTTTGGTTTATGTATAAGATTGGCGTAATTGGAGAAAACGATGCGGTATTAGGCTTTAAAGCTTTGGGTTTTTCGGTTTTTCCTGTGGAAAACACTCAACAGGCTGCAAAGGTATTACATGAGCTAGCAAAGGATAATTATGCCGTAATTTATATAACCGAGCAAACAGCTGCGAATATTATAAGCGATATTAACGTATATAGGGAAGAACGTTTTCCAGCGATTATACCAATCCCCGGCATTCAAGGGAGCATGGGTATAGGGATGCAAGGTGTAAAAAAATGTGTTGAAAAGGCTGTTGGTGCTGACATACTGTTTAGTGATGAATAGAAAAACCGCCTTAGGCACTGAAAGAGAGGGATATGGTTTGAGCCAGGGAAAAATAATTAAAATATCCGGTCCTTTGGTTATAGCAGAAGGAATGAAGGATGCCAATATGTTTGACGTTGTTCGTGTTAGTGAGCATGAATTAATTGGTGAAATACTTGAAATACATGAAGATAGAGCGTCAGTACAGGTTTATGAAGAAACATCGGGGCTTGGTCCCGGCGGACCAGTTGTTTCAACTGGAGAACCTTTAAGTGTGGAACTTGGTCCTGGTCTTTTGGAAAAAATGTTTGACGGAATACAACGACCTTTAGAAGCTATGAGGGAGCAGACTGGAAACAATATAACCCGTGGCGTTAATATAAGCCCATTGGAACGCAATAAAAAATGGGGCTTTAAACCCGTTCTTCAAAAAGGCGATACAGTTATTACAGGAGATATAATAGGAACTGTTCAGGAAAATGCTGTTTTTGAACATCGCATTATGGTTCCTTTTGGAATTGCAGGTACTCTTGAAGATATTAAAGAGGGAGAGTTTACTGTAGATGAGGTTGTGGCTACAGTTAAAACTCAAGAAGGACAAATAGAGAACATTACAATGTTGCAAAAATGGCCTGTTCGTAGAGAAAGACCTTACAAGGAAAAACTACCTCCCAATGAACCTATGATAACAGGGCAAAGAACAATTGATACATTATTCCCAATTGCGCAAGGTGGTGTAGCAGCTATTCCAGGACCATTTGGTAGTGGAAAGACTGTTGTACAGCACCAGCTGGCAAAATGGGCAGATGCTGATCTAGTTGTTTATATAGGCTGCGGAGAACGTGGGAATGAGATGACAGACGTTCTTATGGAATTTCCAGCTCTCAAGGATCCAAGAACAGGTGAGTCACTGATGAAAAGAACAGTGTTAATAGCAAACACATCAGATATGCCTGTTGCTGCCAGAGAAGCGTCCATTTACACAGGAATTACAATTGCCGAGTATTTTAGAGATATGGGTTATTCAGTAGCATTAATGGCTGACTCAACATCGCGTTGGGCAGAAGCATTGCGTGAAATGTCAGGTCGTCTTGAAGAAATGCCTGGCGAAGAGGGCTATCCTGCGTATCTTTCTTCTAGATTGGCGCAGTTCTACGAGCGTGCAGGAAAGGTTACAACCCTTGGCTCTGAAGGTCGTGTAGGTTCGATTTCTGCAATTGGTGCAGTTTCACCTCCTGGCGGAGATATTTCTGAACCTGTAACACAAGCAACACTACGTATAGTAAAGGTATTCTGGGGATTGGATTCAAACCTTGCATATAGACGACACTTTCCCGCAATAAATTGGCTTATCAGTTATTCTCTTTATTCTGATCGTATGGAGAGCTGGTATGATGAGAATATATCAAGAGATTTTAACAGCTATAGGGTTGAAGTTATGAGAATTCTTCAAGAGGAATCGGAACTTGAAGAAATAGTAAGGCTTGTTGGTATAGATGCACTTTCAGCAAAAGACAGAGTTACACTGGAGGCAGCACGCTCGGTTCGTGAAGATTATCTACATCAGGATGCCTTCCATGAGGTGGATACTTATGCCACTCTACACAAGCAGTATAAAATGCTAAAATTGATTTTGTCTTACTATCATATGTCACTAGATGCTGTTAGTAAGGGTGTGGAATTAAGGGCTCTTTTGGCTCTTCCTGCCGTAGAAAAGATAGGACGTTCTAAATATATTATAGAAGACAAGGTAGATATTGAATTTACTAAAATAGAGCAAGAATTATCAGATCAAGTTGATGCACTAATATCAAAGGAAGGTGAATAAAAATGTTAAGGGAATACCGTTCCATTTCAGAAGTCGCCGGACCTTTAATGCTGGTGCAGGATGTTGAAGGAGTAACTTATAACGAGTTAGGAGAAATAGAATTAAAAAATGGGGAAATCCGCCGCTGTAAGGTACTTGAAGTTGATGGCTCAAATGCATTAGTTCAGCTATTTGAAAGTGCTGTTGGCATAAACTTGTCAAATAGCAAAGTGCGCTTCTTAGGGCGCGGACTTGAGCTTCCAGTTTCTATGGATATGCTTGGTCGTGTTTTCGATGGTATTGGGAAACCCATAGATGGGGGACCGGAGATAATACCTGATAAGAGGATGGACATTAATGGGC
>DASRMZ010000197.1:0-6542 GCA_035647675.1 Thermoclostridium sp.
CTTAATGATGAGAAGGTTGACAATTCAATAACAGGATATTATGTGGATGAGTCGATAAAAACAGTTAATTTACCTGCGTTGAAAAAAGGTATGAACATATTAACTGTCAAAATACCGTTCGGGAAAACCACAAATGTTGAGTATTGTTACATATTGGGTAACTTTAATGTCAAGGTTGAAGGTTATGTAAAAACCATTATTGAGCCTACAAATACAATAGGATTTTCGTCAATTACAAATCAAGGCATGCCATTTTACGGAGGTAATATAACGTATAAAACCCAGATTGAAACAGGGGACTGTAGTCTTGTCATAAAGGCAAACAATTACAGGGGTTCTCTTGTTGCAGTTGACATCGATGGTAAGAGGGTAGGTGTTATTGCTTTTGCACCATATACGCTTACTGTTGATAACATCAAATCAGGTAAACATAAAATTGAATTCACCTTGTTTGGAAATAGACATAATACATTTGGTGCACTGCATAATGCGGATACTGCAATTGATTGGTTTGGTCCGAATTGCTGGAGAACAGTCGGTGATGCATGGTGCTATGAATATAAGTTAAAGGATGCGGGCATCATGGCAAGCCCTATTATCCAAATTTATGAATAAGTAGTTGTATAAGAGCATTTTGAGTATTTTAATACGTACATAGTGAACCACCCACATAAATGCAGGCAATTGGATACAAATAGTGTTATTGAACATATCAAGGCTTTTTTGATAGCAAGCTTATATCTGTTTACCGTAGTTCAGATAGGCTTGAGCATATCAAGAAGCTTTCTATGTAAGACTTTTGCGATCCAACCTTATAAACTATTAGCTATACAATACGTGATGCCTAGGATTGATATGTGGCCAAAACATATTGTATAGCGGGAATCAAAAAATATAACATCGTAAAATGCCCTATATGCTCAGGAGGTACCATTAGATCATAAATAATGCAAAGATGGCTGCTATAATGGTAATTTATCATAATAGCAGCCATTATTACTTTTGCTGAAAAGTAATGCAATTCATCTCCGATCCAACTCTCACTAAAATGAAAAGCCTGTTTTGAATCATGTGAGTCACCAGGCGGGAAAATCCAGCACAGAAAAGTAATATTGACCCTTGAATTGTAGTGATTAATTATTATTTGACACAACCCTAATAAAAAAGTAATATAAGATGTAACGCGTTACATTTGTTGTTAAGTTTATTTGTTAAATTAATATATTCATATAATTGTGATAGCAAGACATTTTTTTTGTCTAAGTTTATTATGCGAATTTTACAAGCATTGATTTAATAAATGCGTAAAAGGGCATTTTTGTTGATGTTATGCGTTTTTTGCGCAAGTTGGTAAGTTTAGTGTGATGTAGCAATATTTCATGGGAAAGCGGAGAATTTATGAGAAAAAATAAGGTGTCAATACGTGATATAGCAAGAGAATGCAAGGTTTCAGTTGCAACTGTTTCAAGAGTTCTCAACAATAGTGATGTAGTTAAAGAGGAAACCAGAAATCTTGTGCAAAGTGTTATAGACAAGCATAATTATAGGCCAAATGAATTGGCAAGAGGTTTATATACTCAGCGTACTAAAACAATAGGCGTGATCTTGCCTGAGGTAACAAGCCACTTTTTCGCAAAAGTTTTTATTGAAATTGAGAAGTCTGCCATAGAGTATGAACAAACGGTTTTTTTGTGCAATACGCTAAGTGACAATGAATTGCAGGATTTTTACACATTGCGTCTGAGTGAAAAACAGGTTGATGGTTTAATTCTTTTAGGTGGACGAGTGAATGAAACAAAAACCGATGTACAATATGTTAATTTGTTGAAAAATATTGTATACCCAACTCCAGTTGTTATCATTAATGGAAAGCTAGACAACTACTACGACAACTGTGCTTCTGTTGGTTCTGACGAGCATGAGGCAATGTTTCAGGCTATATCGTATCTAACCTCCTTAGGACATAAAAAAATAGGCTTTTTAGGAGGGAAAACTGGCATTATGTCAACAGATATAAAACTTAAGGCTTTGTATGAAGCAAAAAGTGCCTTTGACTTTACAATGAAAGAAGAATGGATCAAACTAAGCTCCTATGATTATCAAGGCGGAGTACAAGCCATACTTGAGCTTTTACAAGAAAAAGAGCTTCCCACAGCAATTATTGCAATAAATGATGAAGCGGCAGCTGGTATTGTAAACACTTGTATTGCAAAAGGCTATAACGTTCCAGGTGATTTTTCTGTTTTAGGATTTGACAACAGCTCTATTTCTACCATAACGATGCCATCCATAACAACCGTATCACACTCATATGAAAAACTAGGTTCGCTTTCTGTTGAATTTTTAAATAATATGATCGACGAGAAGCCAATGAAAGATGTAACTAATATAAGCTTAAAAATGCATATTGTTGAGAGGGGCTCATGCACCGAACCAAGAGCGGGTGCATAGTGTTTCACAACTAGTATTGCTTTTAATTTGTTCATTTTGACAGGTCATCAGACCTGTCTTTAATTTACAGTCAAGACCATTCATGCATAACCACGACATATTGTATAGTGGAACTCAAAAAATATTACATAGCAAAATGGTTACTGTTCACACCCTATATACTTGAGAGATAGCTGTGCATAACGGAAACTACGCTTCATTTGCAAGAGCTGTATAGTTCAGCATGCGTTCTTTAACGCAAAGCGTTAAAAATGCGCTACATTAACGTTGAGCATTTTGCGAGACAAAAGCATAGCGTTAAAAACACGCTATATTAATGTAGTGCATTTTGCGTGGCAAAAGCACCTGCAAGCCGAAACTCACAAAAATGCTTCTAAATATTCTAGTTGCATTTTTGCTCAAACAGTCGGCTTGCGGATCTTCACCCTGACTATACATCTCTAAGCTTCATTCCGCTATTGTTTTCCTTATATTGCACAGCTATATCTCTCTGGTTAACTGTGGATAGTATCTTATAAAATGCATTAGTAGGGAGGTTGTTATTAATCATTGACATAAGCAATATTTTGGTGATATTATACATATAAGTTCATATCATTCATAAATATTTCACATTCCATTGAAATTCTATTGAATTCCTGTCATTGGGCATTGCTCTACCAGCCTTTTTACCCTTGTTCTAAATATGCTGCGGGCTTTATGACATGATTTATAAATTTATCTACTATAGACCCCGAATATATCGGGATTATTTTAATAAATTAAGGAGGCTAAGAGTGCATGGCAAAGTTCATTATTAATACCTTAAACAAAAAAAGCAAAATAAGCAAAGAGATTTATGGCCACTTTTCAGAACACCTTGGAAGGTGTATTTATGAGGGGTTATATGTTGGTGATGACTCCCCCATTCCAAATACAAATGGAATGAGGAATGATGTAGTCGAAGCTCTAAAAAAGATTAGAATCCCTGTACTGCGCTGGCCAGGTGGGTGTTTTGCTGATGAATACCACTGGATGGATGGAATTGGTCCAAAGGAAAAAAGAAAAAGGATGATTAATACTCACTGGGGTGGGGTTGTAGAGGATAACAGCTTTGGTACAAATGAATTTATGGAGCTGTGTAGACAACTCGAATGCGAGCCATACGTAAATGGTAACCTTGGTAGTGGTTCTGTTCAAGAAATGCAAGACTGGGTTGAGTATATGACCTTTGATGGTGTATCTCCAATGGCTGAATTAAGGGAAAAGAACGGAAGAAAAGAACCTTATAAGCTAAAATATTTCGGCATTGGTAATGAAAACTGGGGATGCGGCGGCAATATGAGAGCTGAGTTTTATGCCGACATGTACAGAAGGTATCAAACCTATGTCCGTAGTTTCGGGGATAATAAAATATACAAAATTGCATGTGGACCCAATGGTCGTGATTATAACTGGACCGAAACACTTGTGAAGATGGCAGGTGGATTTATGGATGCCTTAACACTTCATTATTATACCGTTACAGGTTCCACCTGGGACAATAAAGGAAGTGCTACCAAATTCACAGAGGATGAATGGTACACGACGCTTTTCAAAACCTTAAAGATGGATGAACTAGTTACAAAGCATAGCGCAATTATTAAAAGATACGCTCCCGATAATAATATCGGTTTGATTGTAGATGAATGGGGAACTTGGCATGATGTGGAGCCAGGAACAAATCCAGGATTCTTATACCAGCAAAACACTATGCGTGATGCCCTTGTTACTGGAATCAATTTCAATATATTTAACAAACACAGCGATACAGTTGTAATGGCGAATATTGCTCAGACGGTAAACGTTCTTCAAGCAGTAGTGCTAACAGAAGGCGAAAAAATGGTTCTAACACCAACATATCATGTGTTTGAAATGTATAAAGAACACCAAGATGCACAGTTACTTGAAAGCTATATTGAGACAGAATTGATAGGCAAAGACAAAAATACAGTTCCAAACCTTCATGAATCAGTTTCAATTGATTCTGCTGGAAAAATACATATTACCCTATGTAACCTTTCTGCTGATAGTAGTTACAAGATAGAAACTGAACTGGTGGGTAAAAAAGCTGAAAATGTAAAGGCTCGTATTTTGACAGGTAAAACAAGTGAATATAACACATTTGATGCACCTGAAGCCGTTAAGCCTAAAGATTTTAGCAATGTATCTATTTCTCAAAAGGGTCTTACCTTTGAAATTCCTCCAGTAAGCGTAATAAGTATCACTGTGGAGTAAACCAATGGATATCAATTGTAGAACTTGCATGTTTAGCAAAATAGAAAAGGAAAAATTACAAAAAAATATTGAAGAATACATTGATTGCCTTTCACCGGAAGAAAAAACCGGTGAAAGGCTTTATAAAGAACGATTAGAGTTGTGTTTTGAATGCTCTAGCTTTTTTAACGGTCTTTGTAGAATATGCGGCTGTTTTGTTTTTACCCGCGCTGCTAAATTAAGATCCTATTGCCCTGGCATTCCTAAAAAGTGGTAGCACATATCAAATACCCAGGTGCTATCGAATAAAGTTTGTCTTTATGGCCTTTTCGGGTTCTGGTATAATTAATCCGTTTTCTTTTCCAGCCCCTATGCATTTAAGCAGCCACGCCATGTTATTTCCAAGATTTCGCATGGTCTGCATACCTTCCGCATCCTTCATTACCTCTTCCGGAGTATTTCCATGTACTTGATTCCAATAATATGAAGATACAACTGGCATACCGCTTATTGTAAAATACTTGTTTATTTGATCAAAAGCAGAAGCCGCACCACCTCTACGACAGCTAACAACTGCAGCCCCTACCTTGCCTCTAAAGACTCTACCTCTACCGTAAAAAACCCTATGCAAAAACGAAGCCAACTGACCAGAAGCAGCTGCAAAATGAACAGGCGAACCAAAAACAAAGCCATCTGTCTCGTGCACCTTATCCAACAAAACATTTACCTGATCATCTATAAAGCATCTGCCTGTTTCACTACATTTGCCACAGGCAATACATGCAGATATAGGCTTTACACCTAATTGCATTATTTCTGTTTCGATTCCGTCTTTTTGTAATGCTTTCTCAACCTCTTTCAAAGCAGTGTAAGTACATCCTTTTGCATGTGGACTTCCATTTACTAATATAACCTTCAACGTTATAACCCCTTTCCCAATCAATTTATATAACGTGTATGTGTTATCATACTCGATATCTACCATTAATGTGTTTTTCATTCTATTTGGGTATTTTGCCGTGCTACATATTTTCAGTTCATCTATATAATATATTATACAACATTAGACAGTAAAATCTATTAATGTTACATCGCAAAGGCCTATATTTACTTTTTGCTTTTTTTTGCTTTATAGTTAATGGCCAAAACATCTGTGTTGAAGGTGGAATAAGCAGTTCATGATTTATACCCAAGACCATGGCTGGCATTATAAATATTGAATATATAATCATTTTCTTTCAAATAATAGTTTGGTGGTAAATAACAATTAGCAAAGGAAAGTGAAACATATGAATGAACTTACTAATTTGAAAGGAAGGTGATGCAACATGTCAACCAATAAACAAGCCAATAGGCTGATCAATGAGAAATCCCCTTATCTACTGCAGCACGCTTATAATCCTGTTGACTGGTATCCTTGGGGCCAAAAGGCATTTGACAAAGCTACAGTCGAGGATAAGCCTATTCTTCTTAGCATCGGCTATTCCACCTGTCATTGGTGTCATGTAATGGAAAGAGAGAGCTTTGAGGACAAAGAGGTTGCTGAGCTTCTAAATAAAAACTTTGTGTCCATAAAAGTGGATCGTGAAGAGCGACCAGATATTGATCATGTTTACATGTCTGTTTGTCAAGCAATGACAGGTCATGGTGGATGGCCTTTGACAATTATGATGACTCCGGATAGAAAACCATTTTTCACTGGGACATATTTCCCAAAAAAAGACAGACACGGGCATTTAGGTTTTATAAGCATATTAAACAATGTGCAAACAGCTTGGATAGAGAAAAGAGATGTTCTTGAAAATGCCGGTAACCAAATAATAGATGCTGTGTATAACGAAGATTATAATGAGCAA
>DASRMZ010000198.1:0-9438 GCA_035647675.1 Thermoclostridium sp.
GTTTTGGCTATCTTAGGTCCTGCCACAACAGGTTGTTTTACTTCACAAATTCCTGTTGCAAACAAAAACAAAGTACCCATTGCTACGGGTTCCGCTACTGGCGACAATGTAACATTTGCAGTAGATGGTTCAGTACACGAATATGTATTTCGTATCTGCTTTTTTGATTCATTCCAAGGTCAAGTAATGGCTAATTTTGCTACCGAGAACCTTTCTGCGAAAAAGGCCGCTATTATTATGGATACCTCCACTGATTACGGCAAAGGGTTATCAGAAAATTTTGAAAAAACCTTTACAGCATCGGGTGGAACTATTGTTGCCAAAGAAGCTTATGTTTCAGGCGATACAGACTTCAATGCAATATTAACAAAAATAAAAGGGCTGGACTTTGACGTTATTTATGTACCTGGCTATTACAATGAAGCGGGCCTTATTATTAAACAAGCTCGCAATTTAGGACTTGATCAACCCGTTCTTGGAGCCGATGGATTTGACTCCCCTACCATGTTAGACCTTGCTGGTGCTAGTGCATTAAATGATGTTTATTTTACAAACCACTATTCATCACTTGATAAAGACCCCATGGTTTTAGATTTTATAAAAAACTTTGAATCCAAATACGGGAAAAAACCAAATGCCTTTAACGCTTTAGGTTATGACTTAGCGAGGTTTGTTGCGGATGCCATAGACCGCGCAGAAGACCTCAAAGGCGAATTTGTAAAAGATGCTCTTGAAGCTACTGAAAACTTTGCGGGTGTAACAGGTACATTAAGTGTTGACGAGAATCACAACCCTGTGAAATCTATAGTTGTTATTGGTTTAAAAGATGGCGAGCAATATTCCAGTGTAAAAATAGATCCGTAATTTTTTAATTAATCTATACATTTTTAAAATAAGAGGGCAAAAATCTGCCCTCTTGTTTTTATTAGATCTTTTTGTCGCATTTGTAGTATACTAATGTAAGATTAGTCACGATAAATAAGTTGTATAAATGAAAGAGGGGGGTACATTTTGGAACAATTTCTACAACAACTGATTAACGGTATATCCTTAGGTAGCATTTATGCGCTTATTGCCCTTGGATATACGATGGTTTATGGAGTAATAAAGTTGATTAACTTTGCCCATGGAGATGTATACATGCTAGGAGCTTATGTGGGATACTTTTGTATGACAAACTTAAATTTTGGTTTCTTCCCTTCGCTTTTAGTATCAATGTTTGTATGCGCTATATTGGGTGTAACAATTGAAAAAATTGCTTATAAGCCATTACGAAACGCTTCCCGGATTGCTGTGTTAATTACAGCCATAGGCGTGTCTTTATTTATAGAGTATGGAACTATGTTTTTTGTTAAACCCGACCCACGCTCTTATCCTCCCTTAACGGGCTTTATGGCTCAAACCTTCCACGTTGGAAATTTACTTATTACTTCACAACAAATACTTATTATAATAATTACTATTATTTTAATGATTGTGCTGCAGTTAATTGTAAAAAGAACTCGCATAGGTAAAGCCATGCAAGCTGTTTCCCTTGACGGAGATGCTGCACAACTAATGGGGATAAGTGTTGATAGAACAATTTCTTTTACTTTTGCTTTAGGGTCAGCCCTTGCAGGTGCTGCAGGTATCCTTGTAGGCATTTATTATAATTCCATAAACCCACTTATGGGAACGATGCCTGGTTTAAAAGCTTTTGTTGCTGCTGTATTTGGTGGGATAGGTATAATCCCTGGAGCCATGATTGGTGGCTATTTTATTGGTCTTGTAGAGGTTTTGGTATCTGGATATGGAAACTCAATGTATAGGGATGCCGTCGTATTTGCGATTTTAATAATAATTCTTATCGTCAAGCCTTCGGGTTTACTGGGTAAAGAAACAAGAGAGAAGGTGTAACGTATGAAAAAGGTTATTGCTAGTCCAACTTTTAAAAAATGTATTACCTTGGGTCTAACTTTTGTGATTGTTCAAATCTTAGTATCAACTAATATTATTAATGATTACATTTTCTCAACCCTAACAACGATATGCATTAATATTATACTCGCAACTAGTCTAAACCTTATCACTGGCTTTACAGGGCAGTTTTCTTTAGGTCACGCAGGGTTTATGTCAATTGGTGCATATACATGCGCTATTATTACCTTGAGAAACCCAACATCATTAGGATTTATCATCGGTGTGCTTGCAGGTGCAATATTTGCAGCATTTATCGGATTTTTAGTTGGCTTACCAACTCTTAGACTAAAAGGGGACTATCTTGCAATCGCCACATTAGGTATGTCGGAAATCATAAGAATACTTTTTACTAATATGGATAGGATTACAAACGGCGCTGCTGGATTAAGTGGTATTCCTCAGTTTATTAATTGGGGATGGCTTTTTCTTTTCACAGTTGGCACTATTATCTTACTAAATAACTTTATAAAATCCTCCTATGGTAGGGCATGCATTTCTTTACGAGAGGACGAGATCGCTGCTGAATCAATGGGGATAAACTCTACAATATACAAAGTTATTGCCTTTGTCACTGGCGCATTTTTCGCTGGAATTGCAGGTGCAGTTTATTCTTCATATTATTATTTCCTAGAGCCTAATTTGTTTAACTTCCAAAAGTCAATTGATATTCTTGTTATTGTAGTTTTAGGTGGATTGGGTAGTCTTTCTGGCTCAGTTATTGCTGCCATAGTTTTAGCCTTAATATCAACATATCTGCAATCCTTTCCAGAACTTCGAATGGTTATCTATGCAGTATTGTTGATTGTTATAATGATATTTAGACCACAAGGCATTATGGGTTCTAAAGAACTATCCCTATCTGTTTTCAACAAATGGGGTAACTCCCTAAGACGAAAGAAGAATGGGGGTATCGTATAATGCCAATCCTGACAGTAAATAAGTTAACAAAATCATTTGGAGGTCTTATGGCCGTTTCAAATGTGAGTATACAATTAAAACGCGGAGAGCTCGTGGGACTAATTGGTCCTAACGGAGCAGGAAAGACAACTGTGTTTAACCTTTTGACGGGTATCTATCAGCAAACATCGGGAACTGTAACACTTCACCAGGACGATGAAGACATACCCATCCAAGGGCTGAAACCATATAATGTATGTAAGAAGGGCATTGCAAGAACATTTCAGAACATACGCTTATTTAAGGATTTGACAGTACTAGATAATGTTCGAATAGCTATGAATAAAAACATTAATTATAGCTTGTTTTCGACATTTGCTCATACTAAGGCATACTCGGTCGAAGAAAAGGAAGTTCTGGATGGGAGTATTGAGCTACTAAAAATACTAAAGCTTGAACATAAAAAAGATGAGCTGGCTAAAAATCTTCCATATGGAGAGCAACGCCATCTTGAGATAGTACGCGCTTTGGCTACAAAGCCTTCCATTCTTTTGCTTGACGAACCCGCAGCTGGAATGAATCCGGCAGAAACTGCACAACTGACCGAAACAATATATTGGATTAAGGATAATTTTGATCTAACTATCTTACTTATTGAGCACGATATGTCTCTAGTGATGAAAATCTGCGAACGAATTTACGTATTGGACTATGGTATGGTTATAGCCGAGGGCGCCCCTTCCGAAATTAAATCCAATAAACGCGTAATTGAAGCTTATTTGGGGGAGGATAGATAAAAATGCTTGAACTAACAAATCTTAATGTGCATTTTGGTGTTATACATGCTATAAAAGGAATATCACTCACCGTTAATGAAGGAGAAATTGTGACACTTATAGGTGGCAACGGTGCTGGGAAAACCACCACCCTTCGGACTATTTCTGGTTTGAAAAAGCCCACTAGCGGTACTATTACTTTTGAAGGAAATGACATCACAAGTTTAGATGCCCGCCAAAGAGTAAAAATAGGAATTTCACAAGTTCCTGAAGGTAGACGTGTTTTCAGTACTATGACAGTACTTGAAAATCTCGAATTAGGTGCATATCTTAGAAGAGATAAAGCTGAAATTAACAAAGACTATAAAATGGTGTATGAAAGGTTCCCTATCCTTGCCGACAGAAAAAGGCAAGCTGCTGGAACATTATCAGGTGGTGAACAGCAAATGTTGGCTATGGGAAGAGCCCTTATGAGTCGACCAAAACTTTTATTTCTTGATGAGCCCTCCATGGGTCTTGCACCTTTGCTTGTGCAGGAAATCTTTGATATAATTAAAGATATAAATGATAAGGGTACTACAATACTCCTTGTTGAACAAAACGCAAGTATGGCACTTCAAATAGCAGACAGAGCATACGTTATGGAAACTGGCAGAATAACTCTATCCGGTACCGGGAAAGAACTAATTCA
Source organism: Thermoclostridium sp. (assembly GCA_035647675.1). Lineage (GTDB taxonomy): Bacteria > Bacillota > Clostridia > DSM-8532 > DSM-8532 > Thermoclostridium. The sequence goes on from DASRMZ010000198.1 coordinate 4,324, forward strand.
AAGTGAAGAAATTATTAAAGCATATTTGGGAGGTTAGATTATGTTTGTAAAAAATAAGATGACTACTAATCCTTTTACTGTATCGCCTGATCATACCATTCCTGATGCACACGAGATTATGGTTAATAATAGTATACGCAGACTTCCTGTTGTGAAAAATGGCAAACTGGTGGGGGTAGTTTCAAATTTAGATATAAGCCAATCCTCCCCCTCAAAAGCTACCAGTTTGAGTATAAATGAGCTTACGTATATTTTGGCTAAAACAAAAATTAGTAAAGTCATGACAAAAGACCCCATCACCATATCACCAAATGAGCTTCTTGAGGAAGCCGCCATTTTGATGCGTGATAATAGAGTAAGCTTTTTACCCGTTGTAGAAAAAGGAAAGCTTGTTGGTATTATCACAGAAAGCGATATTTTCGAATCATTTATTGAGCTGTTGGGCTTCAGGGAAAAGGGTACAAGACTTACAATAGAAGTAGATGATGAACCTGGCATCATGTCTCATATAGCAGGGATTATTGCAATCTTTGGTGCAAATATTACACACCTGGCTATTTACCGTGGACATAATGGTAAAAGTGCACTTGTAACAGGCATAAACAGCCAAAATACCACAGAGATTGAAAAAGAAATCGAAAAACACGGCTATAAAATCATTTATAAATTACAAAACCCATGAACCCCACACCACTGAGCTAAAGCACAAAAGGATACTCTTTCTAGGGTGATATATCTTCTATTAACATATTATTTGTTAAAATAAACTAAAAAAATAAGAAGCGATTTTACAAATCACTTCTTATTTTAATGTTTAATTATTGTGTTTAATATATATGTTCGGGTTTTTTTCTTAGTTGCAACCACTTTAAACCATATCTATGTGTGGCAGAAAAACCTAGTGCTCCTTCTCCCCAATGCTAAGAAGAAGATTTAGGAGAATTCCGAATATTGCAGCGCCTGCAACACAAGGGATGTTAAGACCAAAGAAAGGTATATTTCCCCCAAATGCATACTGTCCACCAAGACCAATTATCATAATGGTAGCAATAACAGCAATATTTTTAGAGCTGAACAAATCAACCTTTTTCTCTATCATAATTGCAATACCTTGGGCAGCTATCGCACCAAATAAGTAAACTTCCAATCCACCAATGACCGAAATTGGAATAGAATATATAACATTAACCAAGGGTGTGAAGCAAGAAATAATCATTGCAAAGATTGCAGCTGTTGCTAATACTGGTATGGAAAATACTTTTGTAATAGCCATCGCACTGATATTTTCACCGTAGTTAGTTCCTGCTGGTCCGCCAATAAAGCCCGATACCATATCACCTATACCATCACCTATCAAATTTAAACCAAGCTTATCTGCAATATTATATTTTTTCTTTGAACCTTTTTTCTTTGCAAGGTCATTTACGTAGATATCAAGCTGATATACATGAGCTGTAGATTCGGGTATTGTTGCTATGGCTATAGGCATTATAGCAGCAACCGCCATCATTGTAGGTTTCGGGAATGTAAACTCTGGCAGTGCAAATATACCCCTACCTATGGTTTCAGGCAATACTCTAAACAGATCAATCCCTGTTATGAGTTTAATTATATAAGCTACCAAGCAACCTAATATAGGTCCTAAGAGCAATGGTAACTGCCCTAAGAATCCTTTAAGGTAAACTGAAAATATTATGGTTGTCAATAAAGTGATAAGTGAAATAATCCATGCCATATTTGTCGCCAATCCAATGTTAGCTTCTGCTACAGAAATAGCACCTGTACCATCAACTACAATTGATGCTGCATCACTTAGTGCAGTCCCTGCGAGAGTAAGACCTATTACCATTGCAATCGATCCTGTTATAGTTGCGGGAAGAACCTTTTCTATTGAATCCCTACCAAAACGGTTAACAATTAAACCTGCTGCAATTGAAACAAAACCAGACATAATAATTCCAAACTGTGCTATCGCAATTTTCTCATTCAGTGTATGGGAAGCCAGGGCATCAGAAGCCATAAGCCCACCTATAGCAGCGATGTATGAAAAACTTGAACCATAGTATAGTGGAATTTGTCCTTTAGTAATTAAAATGAAACAGAGAGTTGCAAGCCCGCTTGCAAAAATAGTAGTAGAAATGTGAAACCCTGTAATAAGTGCAACTGCCACAGTCGCCGGGAACATAACAATAACCTGTTGAATTGCGTAAAAGATAAGTTTCCAAACCGGCGGCCGTTCATCAGGCAGATACCCGATTGTTGGATTCTTTCCCATAAAAATATCCTCCCTTAAGCTAATAAGTATTTTGTTTTCGTCAAATTTTTTACATAAATTCGACAAAAATTTGACCCGTTATATTGTACCATAGACATATAGTTTTTCAAACTACATTATTATTTATTTTTCTAGTCCTTTTTTTACAGTTCACACCATTACTATTTTGAGATATAGCTATGCAAAGAAAATAATTAAGCTACATATTAAAAATGCGTAATATTAGACTAATGCTAAAAAACAAAAGACAGGTAAGAAAACCCTGTCTTTCATAAATTCATAAATTATTTTGGTGCATACTACAGTTCTATATAATTTGCATATCGCTATACAACAGCTTAAACCCACCCACGGTTTTTTGAAGCTTGGGCGACACGATTTATTGCAATAACATATGCTGCATCTCTCATATATAAATCCTTTTCTACTGCTAGTTCGTAAACAGACTTAAATGCAGATGTCATCTTTGTCTCAAGCTTTTCTAATACTTCATCCTTCTCCCAAAAGTAGTTCATATTACATTGCACTTGCTCAAAGTAACTGCATGTTACACCGCCTGCATTTGCAAGGAAATCCGGAATGAGGAAAATACCTCTTTCCTTAATAACTTTATCAGCATCAGGCGTTGTTGGACCATTTGCTGCTTCAAGCAATACCTTTACCTGCTTGCTAATGTTATTAACATTTTTAGCTGTTATTTGATTTTCTAGTGCTGCTGGCACAAGGATATCCACATCCTGTTCAATCCATGCATCCCCTGGGATAATTTCACACCCAAGCTCAGCTGCCTTATCCTTATCAATAGTACCATATGAATCGGTAATATTAATCAATTCTTTATAATCTATTCCATCTTTTTTACGGAAAGTGTATGCTTTCTTGTCAGTGTCATCCCAACATGAAATTGCTACAACAGTACCTCCGAGTTGGTGATATAATTCAACTGCATAACGGGATACATTACCAAACCCTTGAAAGCTTGCTTTTGTCTTTGTTATGTCAATGCCTATTCTCATAAGAGCATCACGCAAAACATAGATAACCCCATATCCAGTTGCTTCAGTTCTGCCTAAGGAGCCACCCATCCCTACTGGCTTACCGGTAATAACACCCGGATACTTTGCGCCATGTATGGTTTCGAATTCATCAAGCATCCACAACATATGCTGAGCATTTGTCATAACATCTGGTGCTGGTACATCAATGCTCGGTCCCATGTTCTTGGATATTTGTCTTACATAACCTCTGCACACTTGCTCTTGTTCCCGTTTTGAAAGCTTCCTGGGATCACAAACAACTCCACCCTTTGCTCCGCCAAGAGGAATGTCTACTACAGAACACTTCCAAGTCATCCACATTGACAACGCTCTTATTGTATCTGCTGTTTCTTGGGGATGAAAGCGTATACCACCTTTGCCAGGACCTCTTGCATCATTGTGTTGAATACGATAGCCTTTAAAAACTTCAACACTTCCATCGTCCATATGAACGGGTATTAAAAAGTGATATTCTCGTAAAGGTTGACGAAGAAGCTCACAGGTTGATTTTTCAAGTCCGATTTTTTCTGCTACACCATCAAACTGCTGTTGCGCAATTTCATAGGGATTATAAGATATATTACTCATTTAAAAGACCTCCAACATTAAAATATTAAGCTAAGCTAATCATATTAAAACTATACTTTCTGAAAGATATTTAAGTATAACTTGCATAATCATTATTAAAACCTATGCTTTAGTTGAATATCCATGCACTAGAATTAATAAATTATATGAAACATACAACATTATACCAACTGTTTATATTCATTGTCAACGAAAGAATATAAGCCTTTTGTGATGTAACCTAAATAAATGAAACTTACAAAGTGTTAACCGTCACTTTATCAAAAATAAAACTATACCAATTAATGAACCTATTATTGAAAAAATAAAGGATTTGTATATGCGATCATCTTCTCTTTTTAGTCTTGTCAAATTAAATAATAATGAAATAACACTAAAAATAAAAATGAATATAAGCAAATAAAAGGCTATATTTAATAAATGGATGTCGGGTATATTGCGAATATTTACGTCAAACAGGCGATCGAAAAATGTTTCATCTCTCACAGAAGCAGAATTTATTACAGCTAAAAAGGCAAAAATAGCAAGCCATATAATAAACACAGAAATTTGTAACCAATAGCAAATTGCATCGGGTTTTTTTCTCTTATCCTTTATATATTTTATAGGTTTAGGACTATACATCTGCGCTCACCTAAATACATGTTTTTTTATATGATGTTTTCAAACTGTTAATTTTTTCTCCATTTATATGTATTCTACCATATTATTAGCAATAATCAATTATCCTGAGCCATTTCCTCACAGCTTAATTTAAACCACCCAAACTGCCGGCCTTCTAGCTGCATAGTTATACATTTATCTTCACTGAATAATTCAATCAATAACAGAAAAAACAAAAAAAAGTATATCTGAACTTATGTGGTGAAAACATAACAAAGGAAAGCTTTAGCGATAAAACTATAATAAAGGTTGTCTGTACAATCTGTGGTGACAGCTTTTCCTGCAAAATCGGAATATGTTGTACAGTACAACTCATAATATATAGCATCTCAAAATAACCAAGGAGATTGAAATTGAAAAAGCATCATTATTTTTTGATATTAACTTTTTTCTTCTTTGTTTTAGGTTTACTACTTTTGAATGTGCCAAATTCGGTTGGACTTGCAGATAATACCGATTTCATCAGAGTTTCACAACCTGTAGGTTTGGCGTTAAATAGCGACTATAAGTTTTTCTATTTCCAGCAAAGGTTCGAATATATAAAGCCTTTTT
>DASRMZ010000199.1:0-3370 GCA_035647675.1 Thermoclostridium sp.
TACAAAACACCTCCAAATATTATTATAATTTATTGCGTCAATTAACTTTGACTTTCTTTGACCTTGTGTATATTATATCTATATGCTGTTTTAATTGCAATGTTTATTTTTGACCTTCTCTGACCATCTTATTCAATTGACTAAGTTTACCTTAATAATACTCACATTTACTCGCCATTTTTAACCTTTACATCCTCTTTCGTTTTTTAAAATATCTTGTTTATTCTTTGAAATGTTTATCCCTAATTGTTAAAAGCCTTTACTTCTATGGCATTTTACATTGGTGCATATTTTAAGCTCCACTGTACAATATGCTGTGGTTATTCATGAGTGCTTCTTAGCACATATTGTACAGCTAATATTTATTAAGGTTACATCGCAAAAGCCTTTACTTCTTTCATGCGTCTTCATTTATGGACACTAAAGTTTCCTATATTTATCTATGTTGAAGGGAATCATGTGTCGTATATCCTTTATTTCGAAAACGCCCATTAATATTAGCATTCCTATCATTAACGAACCTGTTATGCCCCCTGAAAACATCAGCTGCAAAACCTGGGATTGAAATACAGTCGCAATTAGAGTCTTTATAGTGCGTGCTGCAATAATGCCTGAAATTGAAGCAACAAGTGGCTTTATAACCCAATCCCCTACATCTATGAATATACCAGTAGTTTTAGTTGCCACTCTCAATTGCAATATTGAACCAAGAAAGTGACCTGCTACAAGGGCGATGATATATGCATTAAGACCATAGTATGGTATGGCAAACCATACAACGCCAAGCCTCAATATGCTTGTTGCTATTGAATACATAAGAGTTTTTTTCTCTTGACCAAGGCCATTCAAAATTCCTATAAGTATTTGCTGAAGGTAGAAAAATACGCCTGTAAATGACAAAAGATATAACATATGCCCTACATTTTGACCAGGATAAATCAAATCGGATATTTCATTTGCAAAGCTCATAATAAGACTTGAAAACCAAAAACCTAGAACAAGGGTAATGCGAATTGATCTTGAAATCTGCCTACTGGTGACATTCATTCTGTTCATCGCAGTGGCTTCAGCAATCACCGGTACAAGCGCTGTAGCTATTGCCCCCGTTAGCATTGAGGGGAAGGATATTATTGGTGATGCCATCCCCGTCAATTTTCCATATTGGGTAAGGGCTTCGGTTGATGTTAAACCATGTACTAATAAGCGTTGAGGGATCAATAAAAACTCCACTGTCCCGAGTAAGGATAATACCAGACGGTTACCCGTAATGGGTAAAGAAATTTTCAGAACTGATTTACCGATATCTCTTTTCCTCATAATTCTCTGGTTGGGAGAAGCCCTGTCGGGTTTACGTATTCTAAAAGCAATAAATATGGTAAGCACATTTGCAATCTCACCAACTATAAGACCTATCGTTGCAAATAAACATTTTCTTTCCATATCACCCTGAATGAAAAGATCTGCAATTAGGTAGACAGCCAGCACCTTTACCAGCTGTTCAACTACCTGGGATAATGCATTTGGTACTACCTCCTGCTTTCCGTAGAAATACCCTTTAATTGTTGTAATAGCAGCTATAAAAGGAATTGCCGGTAAAAGATAAAAAAGTGATGTTTTTGTTCGTGTATCTCCTACTAAAACATTGACAACAAAATCAAGGTTTAACAACAATACAGCAACAACTATTGTTCCAGCGATAAATATTGTTATGCCCGACACAGCAGCTATTTTAATGCAATTTTTATTATTCCCCCTTGCGGTTTCTTCTGCTACAAGTCTTGAAATAGCAATACCTACCCCTGCTGTTAATCCTAGTAGTATAAGACCGTATATAGGAAGTACCAGCTGATACAAACCCATACCTTCCGCTCCTATAGAGTTTGCCAAGAAAATTCTATAAACAAAACCTAGAAGCTTAACAATAAAACCTGCAATAGTTAAAATGAAAGCATTCTTCTTTAATGAGTTCTTTCTCATATAACCCCTTTATTGAATTACTACAAGAATAAAATGCAGTAAATCTATTTGATAGTTTGTTTCATTAAAATATATGGGGTTTGGTTAAATATAATTCGAAAGAAATTAAAAAAGCTTGACTATGCAAGCTAAAAATTGGATTCTTGTTTATGTTTTATATTGCGGTTTTTATCACAACACTATAAAAAGAGTAGTATCAAGAAGAATGCCCCGAGCATGGTAAAATGTTTATCTATATGTTTGCAACTTATTGTAACTGCCGTTTGTACATTTCGTTGCTTATTTGCTCCACATCCACAATCTCATGAATATCTCTGCCATTGCTTGCTGCATCTTGGCGATTGCCAAGAGGTGCACCAACCTGTGGTGAATCAGAAGAACCAAAGGACAAAACCTGTTCACAGCTGTATTTCAACATACAAAGTGTGTAAACTGCAACCGTTGAATTTTCAATTGCTAATGAATAGTTTTTTTATTGTTCATATGGTTTTGTCATGATATAATTTTGAAAAAGGAGGTATAGCTTTATGAAATATTTAGTTAGACAAAAAGTTTTTTCATTTAGAGACAGTTTTACTATTAAAAACGAGTTTGGCGATGATTGTTTTAACGTTTACGGGAAAATACTTTCTTTTGGTAACAAATTAACTCTTACTGATTTGCAAGGTAGAGAGTTATATTATATTGAGCAGCGCTTATTTAGATTGCTACCCGAGTACACTATTTACCAAAATGGTGTTCCTGTGGCTAATGTTAAAAGAATTTTTAGATTATTTAGACCAAGCTTTAATATCACAAGTAATTATGGTGACTTTAACATCGATGGTAACCTCTGGGCATATGATTTTAGTATTTTTAAAAATGGAGCACCCGTTGCCATTATATCAAAGAAATGGTTTTCATTCTCAGATACTTACGGTGTTTCGATAAATGACAACGAAGATGCTGCTTTCATGCTAGCTTTGGTTATAGTTCTAGATCAAGTTTATCATGATGGAAAAAAGTAGTATTTATATGGTCCATTGATCATGCACAACGCCAGTCAAATACCATTTGCCGTCCTTTTGTTCAAATACGAGCTTTAGGCTTTCCCAGTCCATTCCTTCATATTCGGGGTTAAAGCCTCTATAATAGTATTCAAGCACATGAGCGTTAGCATAAGCGTCGAAGACATTGTTTATTGTATTTCCACGTTCAAAATATTGGTCAAAGAGCACTTCATCTGCAATTAGAAAATCCTGATTATAGACGAATCGAGCCATATATTCTGCAAAGGTAAGCTCAATAGGCTCACCTATGCCATCGTATGCACCCCAAATATACAGCTGCTCGCTGTCGAGGGCTTCTTTTATCTGTTCTGCACTAAGAACTATATCCTTTTCAACCTCTACAT
>DASRMZ010000200.1:0-12706 GCA_035647675.1 Thermoclostridium sp.
GACAAGGGGGTATAGACAAGGGGACGGGGTTACTGGAGTTAACCATGGGGACGGGGTTACTGTCACGTTTTGTTTTCAAAACCTTATACACAAGTTTTACGGGGAAGATATGTCAACGCCGTCCCTGTATCAACCTGGGGAAGATGTGTCAACCAACTTCTGTCAACAACCCCGTCCCCGTGTCAGCCTCAGCATCAGCATCTAACATATAGCAGCATTGCAAGCCTGTATCTGTGGGAGTTGTCAAAATGAATTATACAATCATTCGTTCAAAACGTAAAACGATGGCAATACATATTACAAAAGATGCTCAAGTGCAAGTGCGTGCACCCCTACAGCTTTCGGAGCATGAGATTGATAATTTTGTACAGTCAAAAGAAAAATGGATAACAAAGCATTTAAAAATACGAGAGCAGCATCTTAAAAAAAGACTTGAATTCACTCTTAATTATGGTGATTCAGTATTACTTCGGGGCAAAGATTATAAAATAAAGGCAGTTGAAGGCAAGTATGGGGGCTTTGACGGTGAAAGTTTTTATCTTCCACCAAATTTAAGTAATGAGAATATAAAATACACAGTTATTCAGATTTATAAATTGCTGGCTAAAAATATACTAACTCAAAAAGTGGTGAGTTTTGCAAAGGTAATGAATGTGACACCAACTGCTGTAAAAATTAATAATGCAAAGACACGTTGGGGCAGTTGCAGTTCTAAGGGCAGTTTAAACTTTTCATGGCGGCTTCTAATGGGCAGTGATGATATAATTGATTATGTTGTGGTACATGAGCTTTCACATCTTAAGGAGCATAATCATTCAGATAAGTTTTGGGCTGTTGTAGAAAATGTTTTACCTGATTATAAAATAAGGCAGGAACGGTTAAAAGCATTGCAAGGACGCTTAATCAGTGAAAATTGGGAATAGAAAGAGCTGTATGTGATAAAACCGGGGCGGGAGCTGTCAAGAGGCTGTCAAGGGGACGGGGTTACTGGCAACTCCCCGTGTCACCCCCACAAAGACAACATAAACCGTGAAATTGAAAACAATAAAACGTCCGCACCCCCCATTTGTAAAACATCATATAAACAACTACGATGGGCAATTTCCACTTTAATCCGCCTCACAAGTGGGTATGAGCGAAGAAGAAATGAGAGAGTATTGTAAAAAGACATTGCCTACATTGAGGTGATGGAGAAAACAACCAGAAAAGTGAGGGAGCAATATGAACTGGGAACCATGGACAGGTTGTTACCCAGCAAGCATCGGCTGTGATAATTGTTATTTTTATGGGCCTAATGCGAAGCGGCATGGACAGAACACCATTACAAAAACTGATAGATTTGACTGGCCAATTCGGAAAAAGAAGAACGGTGAATACAACATAAAAGGTGACAAAATTCTTGCTACTTGCTTTGCCACAGATTTTTTTCTGCCGGAAGCGGATGAATGGCGGAAGCAAGCGTGGGCGATGATTCGTGAACGGCAGGATATTGCTTTTCTTCTCCTGACAAAACGCATAGACCGCTTTATGGTTTCCTTGCCTTCCGATTGGGGCGATGGATACGAGAATATCAACATTGGCTGTACCATTGAAAATCAGGAAATGGCAGATTATCGCTTGCCGCTGTTTTTGTCTTATCCTATCAAGCGGCGATTTATCGGTGTTTCGCCAATGCTCGAATCAATAGACCTATCTCCTTATCTTCATGGTGTACAGCACGTTACTGTTAGCGGTGAGAATGGCAGTGATGGTCGAGTGTGCGATTATGCTTGGGTTGCAGACCTACGCAGCCAATGTGAGCAGGCAAATGTGACATTCTGGTTTAAAAGTACAGGCACCCTCTTTCGGCGATATGGTGTGACTACGAAAATCAATCCCTTTCAGCAGGGAAATGTGGCGAAAGAATTGGAATTGGATATTTCTGACGGCAAAAAATTATTCTGAGAGGTTGACAAGGGGACAGGGTTTAGGCTGACAAGGGGAAAATATGTCGACAACCCCGTCCCCGTGGCAGCCTCCCCGTGACAGCTCTCACCCGTGGCAGCTCTATCAACCACGGTTCGCGTGCTAAGACAATACCTTGACCAGCTAATGCCCTTTGTGATATTTTGAATATTGTTGAATTATGATGTAAGTGTAAAGGTATTGAATAATTATATCTATAAAGAATTCATGGAAATTAAGGAGATTTAATGATCTTATCTGCGGAGAAAATATCAAAAAGCTATAGCGAAAAAATACTAATAAATGAAATATCAATTGGTATCAATAAAGGTGAGAAAATTGGTCTTATCGGTGTTAACGGCACAGGAAAAACAACATTACTAAGAGTTCTTGCCGGAGATGAGGCTTATGATACAGGAAACATAATCTATTCAAATGGTATAAAGATAGGTTACTTGCCTCAAAACCCTGACTTTATTGAAGGAAATACAATACTTGATCAGATTTTTAAAGGTGACATGGCTGTTATGAAGCTGATTAAAGAATATGAGGAAGCCCTGGAAGAGGTTAGAAAGAACCCAAGTGATGAGTGGTATGCAAAAAGATTAATAGGGCTAACTCAAAGAATGGACAGCCTTGATGCATGGTCAATTGAATCCGAGGCCAAAAGCATTCTGACAAAATTGGGGATAACCGACTTTCAAGCTGATGTAGGGAAGCTATCCGGTGGACAGAGGAAAAGGATAGCGATAGCTGGTGCCCTAATAAGCCCTTCTGACTTATTGATCTTGGACGAACCAACCAATCACATTGATAATGACACTGTTGACTGGCTTGAGAAGTATTTGAATAAAAGAAAAGGCGCTTTACTGATGGTGACCCATGACAGATATCTCCTTGACAGAGTAGTGAATAGAATAATAGAGCTTGACGGAGGTAAGCTATACAGCTATCAAGCTAACTATTCTAAATTTTTGGAGATGAAAGCAGAAAGAGAAGAGCTAGAAGAAGCCTCAGAAAGAAAGCGTCAAGGTTTGATAAAAAGAGAACTTGAATGGATAAGAAGAGGGGCTAAGGCACGCACTACCAAACAGAAGGCAAGGATAGAAAGATTTGAGAAGCTCACTGAACAGCAAGGACACAGTGATAACGATGAAATTGAAATGCAAGTAAACTTTTCTCGGCTGGGTAAAAAGATAATTGAAGTTGATAATGTTAGTAAAAGCTTCCCCTGCGGTAAGATTGTCAATGATTTTAGCTATAGTCTATTAAGAGATGACAGAATCGGAATAATTGGCCCTAATGGTGCAGGTAAATCAACACTATTGAAAATTATGGCTGGAATACTAAAACCGGACCAGGGGAAGGTCTCTATTGGTGAAACAGTTAAGATTGGGTACTTTTCTCAAGAAAATGACCATATGGACAATAGTAACCTACGTGTTATAGAGTATATTAGGGAGCAGGCAGAAAACGTAACTACCAGTAATGGTACACTAAGTGCATCTCAGATGCTGGAAAGATTTCTCTTTCCTCAAAGTGTTCATTGGACCCCGATATCAAAGCTATCAGGAGGAGAAAGGCGGAGACTGCAGCTTTTACGTATACTCATAAAAGCTCCTAATGTTTTAATGCTGGACGAGCCAACAAATGATTTAGATATCCAGACTTTGACTGTTCTTGAAGAATACCTCGATGAATTTCCAGGAGCAGTTATTGTTGTATCTCATGACCGATTTTTTCTGGATAAAATGGCAGAGGGCATTTTTTCTTTTAATGGTAACGGGATAATAAAGCGGTATACAGGAAACTATTCGGACTATATTCAAATTACTCAGGAACAACTTGAATATCAAGCAAATGTCAATACCAAGCATACAAATGGCAAGGCTGCTGAGAAATCTGAAAGAAGAAAGGACAAGTCTTTAAAGTTTACTTTCAAGGAACAAAGGGAATTTGCGCAGATAGACGATTTAATAGCAAAGCTTGAGGGTGATATTCAAAGGGTTGAGGAAGACATGGTTAGTGCCTCTAGTGATTTTATTAAGTTGCAGCAACTGGTATCAGAAAAAGAGCAGCTTGATAAGAAATTGGAGCAGGCAATATCGCGTTGGGCTTATTTAAATGAGCTTACGGAAGAAATTGAAAAAATAAAAAAGTAATAAGAACACAAGGCTAGCAGTGAACTGGGATCATTAACAATGACAAGTTATCTTTGGAAATATTAAAAGCATTCAAGCGGAAATACTTCATATATATTAAGGCAAGGAGCAGGTATAAATAATCTGTTATGCTAGATAAATAAATATTCAGGCATGTTGACCATGGATATTAATCGAAGGCAAGCTCAGATAGTGCGTTTTTGAAAAGTAGAGGAGTATGTGATATGGAAGATTTATTGAGTAAATTGTTACCTATTCTACTGCTACTGGTAATCGGTTTTGTTTCAAAACAAATAAAATTATTTTCTGATTCTTTTATTGAAGAACTAAAGGGATTGATCATAAAGATAGCGTTACCAGCAGTTTTATTTGATGCTTTCTCAACAATGAAGCTTCAAGTATCTTATCTACTACTATTTTCATTGGTTTTTGTTTATTGCATTCTATTATACGGAATTGGATATGGATTACATAAGTTTTTCCCGAAGGTTTTCAGTCGATATTATACGAAAGGCTTTATGACCGGATTCGAGTTCGGAATGATTGGGGTTGGCCTTTTCGGAGCCATATGGGGTATTGATAAGTTGCCAATCATTATGCTGGTAGGCTTTGGACATGAATTATTTATATGGTTTTTCTATGTGCTGTTTATTTCAAAATCAACGGAAAAGTCCTATAGTCTTTCTGTTAGCTTCAAACAATTTATAAAGACGCCTACGATCATTGCCATCATCTTGGGGTTAGTAGTAAATCTATCAGGTATCTATCCGCTACTGAACAGAAATATTATCGGTCAAAGTCTGTATTCTGTAGTTGGATTTTTGAAACCGCTGACTTCTCCGCTAATTCTGATTATTATCGGGTATACAATGGTTTTTCATCGTACGAATCTTCGAGAAGCAGCAGTATATATTCTGGCAAGAATTATACTTGTTATGAGTCTTGGAACACTGGTTATTGTTACCATAACAAATATTATTCCTGACATGGATCCTCTATTTGTTCAAGCTTTTTATGCGTTTATTTTGTTGCCGGCACCATATATTCTTCCGCTTTATATTAAGGACCGCAAAGAGGCAACTTTTTTCACACAAGTCCTCGTATATAATACAGTCATTACATTTATCGGCTACGGTGTTCTATTATATATGAGCTAGGGGAGTGCAAAGTCAAAAAAGCAGTGGTTTTTCAGTGATCTCACCCCGTCATCGTGTCAATCTATGGAGGTGTCTTCTTGTGAATATAAGTAAAATTTCAAACGATAAGAAAGCATATATAGACTTACTTTTATTGGCTGACGAACAAGGATTCTGACAAGGGGATTCTGACAAGGGGACGGGGTTATTGTCAACCCTGTCCGTGCCAACCCACAAAGTTTAGCCCAATAACTTGAGTAACATCAAAATGAATACTATGGCTTGCAAAGAAATGCTGAGCTAATAGGTAAATTGGGTTACCATCGAAGACTAAATTCAAGTTCTCAGGAATAGGACAGAAGTATGTTTCATGATACGGAGAGTGATTAATATGAATGAACAAGCACTTAAAAAGTTTTTTGAAAAACTTGAGAGAAAAATCTTTCTTAGTAACAGTTATAAAGAATACGCTCACATAGATAGTCCATTACCTATAGGTTATGAACAAACAATTTCTCAACCATCTTTGGTTTTGGAAATGACTCGTATTCTTTCTCCCGAAAAAGAGAGTAAGGTCTTAGAAATTGGTACGGGTTCAGGTTATCAGACAGCATTTCTTGCGGAGTTTTCCGCAAAAGTTCACACTATTGAAGTGATAGAGGAATTGTCTAAACAAGCTAAGGAAAAGCTTTCGAAATTAGGATATTCGAACATATTTTATAAAGTTTCAGACGGTAGTTCTGGATGGGAGGAAGAGGCACCTTTTGACAGAATTATAGTTACTGCTGCTGCAGGGGAAAAGCCAAAAGAGTTGATAAAACAATTAAATGTTAATGGTAGAATGGTTGTTCCAGTGGGACCGCAAATAGCGCAAGATCTACTTTTAATAACAAAAGATGAAAAAGGAAAGATAAAAGAGGAGAAATTAATGAAGGTAAGATTTGTAGAAATGGTTGGTACTTATGGTTGGGAAACAAATCGTTTCTAAGGGGTATATAACCATGTGTAAACTTACCTTGGCACAACTGCCAATAAAACTGGAATAATAGCAGGTAGCAATATTAGCGGAAAAGAAGTAGAGTTCAAAGGTGTTTTAGGAACTGGAATTTATAGAATATTTGACATGACTGTTGGCAAAACAGGATTAACCCAAGATGAGGCTAAGCAACAAGGTTATAGTGTTATTGCTGTAACAAGCCATAGCTTAAACAAACCTAAATTTATGGGCGGCAAACCAATTGTTATTAAAATTATTGCTGACAAAGAAAATGGAAGATTATTAGGTGCTCAAGTAATAGGCTATGAAGGTGTAGATAAGAGACTTGATATATTAGTATCTGCAATCACATTAAATGGGAAGGCAGAAGATTTAATGTATATGGATCTTGCGTACTCACCTCCATATTCTAATTCTAGAGATCCAATTTATTATGCTGCAGTTAAACTAATACTAGCTTTAGAAAAATAGAAAGTTATGTACACAAACACCATTGCTCTTTAATTATGAATCGCCACACGTTAGTGTATAATTTCTGAAGGCAATAAATTCGGTATATGTATAGAATTGAAAAAAATAAAGGGAAGAGATAAAACCCTCCCCAAATCCATCAAAATCAACTAAAATGTAATTTGCGTAATTAAAACTATTCTGGTAAAATGTATTAGTATTATTTAGCAGTATATTTATTAACTCTGCTAAGATTAGTACTATTTATTTTTCTTATAGGGCATTCTTATTACTTTTTAATGATCTAAAGTTAACTCTAAGCAACTAATATTTCCTATTATTTCTTATAAGTTGCAACTTAGAAAAGAATGTATAGATAGGTGTACAGGCTAAGCTTATCTTTTGTAAGACTGTTTTAACTGCTGAAAATATTATTTAGCAGATGAAACATGTAATCAATATTATTTTATTTTATGTTTTTAATGAAAGAGAGGTCGAATGATGGATTATGAAAAAAAGAAGGCAGACCATTTTGAACAGTTAAAAGGTACGATATTAGACTATGAAGAGGAAAAAGACAGCATTGTTACCGGTATTGAGGACTACGAAAAAATAAAGTATCAAAAAAAGAAAATACTACAATTCTTGAATGCCACAGAAGATGATTACCAGAATTACAATTGGCAGATAAACAACAGATTTACTTCTTCGAAAGGGCTAAGAGAGATAATTAAATTGCCTGAAGAAGAAATAAGCCATGTCAATGAAATAGCAGAAAATTATCGTTTTGCAATATCACCATATTATTTGTCTTTGATTGACCCCGACAATACGAATTGTGGAATTAAGAGGCAGTCAATTCCATTTAGCGCAGAACTCAACGGTGTGGGGGAGCTTGATCCCATGGACGAAAAAGGCACCTCAATCCACGAAATAATAACAAGAAGATACCCCGATCGCCTAATTATTAAAATAACTAATGTATGCGGCATGTTCTGTAGATTTTGTCAAAGACGTAGACTAATTGGTGAAAGTGATAAAACCGTTCCGCGCACACAAATACAATTGGCCATAGACTATGTACGGGAAAACAAGGAAATAAGAGACGTCCTGATAACAGGCGGTGATGCCTTTATGGCCTCTGATGAAGCCATAGAATGGATGCTCAAAGAGCTTAGGGAAATACCCCATGTTGAAATAATTCGATTTGGCACAAGGACACCAGTTACGCTGCCACAACGTATTACTAAGGACTTGGTTAATATATTAAAAAAATATCATCCTGTGTTCGTGAATACTCATTTTAATCATCCGAGAGAAATAACCCCAGAATCCAAAATAGCATGTGAAATGCTTGCCGATGCCGGAATACCCCTCGGAAACCAAATGGTACTACTAAATGGAGTAAATAATAGTAAGTTTGTTGTTAGAAAATTAAACCAGAAGCTTTTAACTATACGGGTAAAGCCATACTATATATTCCACCCGAAAACTGTAAGAGGCACAAGTCATTTCTGGGTAAAAATAGAAGAAGGTTTGGGTATTGTAGAAAGCCTTCGTGGAAGAACATCAGGCCTTGCCATCCCTACGTATATTATAAATGGACCCAAGGGTTTAGGCAAAACACCAATACTACCCAATTATATGCTGTATCTTGGAAAAGAAAAAGCTGCTTTTAGAAATTGGCAGGGACAGTATTTTGAAGTAGAAAATGCCGGATCTGAATTCTTTGAATGATGGCTCTTGTCGCACAACCAAAATATATTGTACCAAGGTACGTAAAACAAGTAACGTTACAAAATGCTAATTACCAATTATTATTGAGTTTTTTTGAATAAAATTATATTATTATAGCATGCCGATTTTTAAGATGGTATAATAACCTCACAACAGCCTCAAAAGTGAGATTATTATACCACTTTCATAAGGATATAAAGGTATGTGCGCAATTTTTGAAGGTAAAAAACATACATACACGATAACAATCACGAATTTATTTAAATTCATGATATAATATATAGCAAGAAATCATGACAGGAGATGAAACTATGAAGAGGATTGAAATAAGCACACTCTTTAAAGACACGAAGCAATACTCAAAAGATGAACAAACCATTTGTGGTTGGGTTCGGACGCTGCGTTTGTCAAAGACCTTTGGGTTTATTGAATTAAATGATGGCTCATGTTTTCAGAATTTACAGATTGTATTTGATGACAGTCTTGCAAATTTTAATGAAATATCCAAGCTTAATATTGGAAGCAGCTTGCAAGTTAAAGGTAATTTAGTGGAAACACCTCAGGCTAAGCAACCTTTTGAAATAAAAGCAACTTCTATAACTGTGGAGGGGATGTCTGATTCAGATTATCCTTTGCAGAAGAAAAGGCATACATTTGAGTATTTAAGAACAATGGCTCACCTTAGACCACGAACAAATACTTTTTCGGCAGTATTTAGAGTACGTTCTTTACTGTCATATGCGATCCACAAGTTTTTTCGTGAAAATGGTTTTGTCTATGTTCACACTCCCATAATTACAGGAAGTGACTGTGAAGGCGCGGGAGAGATGTTTAGGGTTACCACTCTTGATATGGAAAATGTTCCTAAGGATAAGAACGGAGCGGTGAATTACTCGAAAGACTTTTTTAATAAGGAGACAAACCTTACAGTCAGCGGTCAGCTTTCTGCAGAGACGTATTGCATGGCTTTTGGAAAAGTATATACCTTTGGACCAACGTTTAGAGCCGAAAACAGCAACACTGCACGCCATGCGGCTGAGTTTTGGATGGTAGAGCCTGAGATAGCATTCGCAGATCTGAACGATGATATGGAATTGGCTGAATCAATGCTAAAGTATATAATTGATTATGTAATGGAAAATGCAGAACAGGATATGAACTTTTTCAACAGTTTCATTGATAAGGGGCTATTAGAAAGGTTAACCCATGTTAAAAACTCTCAGTTTGAAAGAATATCTTATACCGACTCTATAAAAATCTTGGAAAAGGTTGCAGACCAATTTAAATATCCTGTTTATTGGGGCTGTGATTTACAGACAGAGCATGAAAGATACTTAACTGAAAAATATTTTAATAAGCCAGTATTTGTTACTGACTATCCAAAGGATATAAAAGCATTCTATATGCGAATGAATGATGATGAAAAAACAGTTGCTGCTACTGATTTGTTAGTTCCAGGTATAGGTGAGATTATCGGCGGAAGTCAGCGTGAGGAACGATTGGATCTTCTTGAAAAGAGAATCCACGAAATGGGCTTACCTATGGATGACTACTGGTGGTACCTTGAGCTTAGAAAATATGGCGGCACAAAGCATGCTGGATTTGGTCTTGGTTTTGAAAGAGCATTAATGTATATAACTGGAATGAAAAATATCCGCGACGTAATCCCTTACCCAAGAACAGTTAACCATGCTGAGTTTTAGCGAATATAATGAGCAAGGCTTGATGAAGTTTTTCAGTTTTAATCTTTCGGATTATAAAGAAAGTATATATAAGAGGTTATCTCTACAAGATAGCCTCTTTACTTCATCACAAACCGTTTAATCAGGCTTTCACGAGCGGCAGCTTCAATGTGGTTGTTTAAGGGCTGTAATGATACAAAATCCTTATATTTTCGTTTTATTGCCAGGGTGATAATTTCATCTGTAAGTCCTGGATTTTTAGGTAATAGACTTCCATGGCTATATGAGCAAAAAACATTTCTATATCTTGCGCCTTCGTAACCATCCTCACCGTTATTACCGTTGCCATAAACAACACTACCAAGGGGCAGAACACCATCGCCCAAATATGTTTTTCCCGAATGATTTTCAAAACCCACAACCAAGCTATCAGGCTGCTGATTTAAACCATCTATTTTAAATATAAGGTCTCCTGTCATTCGTTTTCCAGAGTCAATTGTCCAGTGGTTCATTGCACCTAAGCATTCCAATTCAGTTCCATCAACAAGTTTATAATACTTGCCCATTAGTTGGTATCCGCCGCAAATGCAAAGGAAAACAGTATCATTTTCAATAGCTTCGATCAAGGATTCCTTTTTTAACTCCAAAAGATCCTGATGCAAGATCTCTTGTTCGTATGTTTGACCTCCGCCAACAAATACGATGTCATATGTATCGAGTGCAAAGGGATCACCAAGGGAGACTGGGTGAACTACTACATCAATTCCACGCCATTCAAGCCTTCTTACAAGAGCCTGTATATTACCATAATCGCCATATAGATTTAATAAATCGGGATATAAGTGGCAAATATTTATTTCGTACATAAAACCTTCCTTTCCTGTTAAGCATCTGCGATGTTTTATATTTTGCATATGGCTGTAAATATTGTGGTATTCACAAAAGTTTGCCACCACATATTGTACAGTTAATCTTTATTTAGATTACATCGTAAAAGCCTTTGTCACTGCCAGAAGTTCTTTAATTTGAATCTTTTTTTGAGTATTTTTCTAATGTCTAACAATGCAGTATAAGTTGGAAGAATAAAAAGTGTTTCGCCTGGTTTTAAAGAGTCAAGTCCAGAGCTGAGCATTGCTTGGGTATTTTTTTCAATTGAAATATGGTCTGTGAAAATACCAGCATATTTTAACCTAACTGCCATATCTTGAGCACGAGTTCCCGACACGAAAATATGTGAAATATTGTCTTGCATGTTCTTAAGTGGATCAAAGTCTACGTCATATAACCAGGAAATATCCTTTCCATCTGCAATATTATCATTAATCATAAAACAAACAACAGAAGAATTATATACAGAGGAAAGATATTTTAAAACTTGACTGAAACCAGTAGGGTTCTTAATTAAGATAACCTGAATATTGTTATCCCCTAAGGAAATGGATTCCATGCGTCCAAAACCACTTTCAAAACTGGACAGAGCATTTATTGTTTTCTTATGAGAAAACCCAAGAACCTCTGCAAAGGCAACTGCAGATAATGCATTATAAGCATTGTATAACCCTGGTAGGTTAATGTTTGCTTCAAATGTTCCTGAAGGAGTATTAATTACTACTGTTGAAAATTCACTTGTCATAGCAGGTATCCTTATAACACTTGCCATCAGCTCGGGACGTTCATATCCGCAATTAGCACATTTATAATAACCGAGATGCCCGTAAGTGTAATATTGATATTCGTATTTTGATTTACAATATATACAAAATGAAGCATCAATATTCATTGGGCTTTTTGTTGTGTTATTATCACCAGCAACTGCTAATTCATCCATACCATAATAAACAACTGGGTTGGGCACATCTTTTCCTAAAGAAGCGCAAAGTGAATCATCACCATTTAGAATAAGAGTTGTTTCAGGGTTATTTGAAATTCCTTCCTTAACGGCATTCAAAGTACTATATAATTCACCATACCTGTCAAGCTGGTCACGGAAAAAGTTTGTAACCAACAGCACTGCAGGATGAATATGCTTTGATGATACACGAAAAGCTGCTTCATCCACCTCAAGAAGAGCAGTAGGCGATGTTGCGGAAGCGTTAAGCTTAACATCAGAAATAAGTGTTGTTACAAGACCACTGATGAGATTAGCACCAGATTTATTGGAAACATATTTAATACGGTTCTCTTGTAATACCTGCTCCATAATTCTTGCTGTGGTGGTTTTGCCATTTGTGCCAGTAACCATAATAATCCTATACTTAGCACCAAGTTTGCTTAATATATCAGGGCATAGGGTCATTGCCAGCTTGCCAGGGAGGCTTGTACCTCCAGAACCAGTAAGGCGCAATAAATATATAGCACATTTCCCTAAGTAAAGCGCCGTGTAAAACCGTATGTTTTTAATTAGCATTCTCATTAATATACTCCTCAACCCACTAAAAGGATTGTATAAATTCTATCCAAATGTCTTTTATATAAAACAAATTTCACGCAACTTAATTATCAAACGTGAATATTAAACCTTGTTTTTGTTAAGTTGTCAAATCAAATTTATAATAATCATTTTTTGTTACTGCCTTTTTTTGGTTACCGCTGTACAGC